>CANGYF010000010.1 GCA_947458265.1 Betaproteobacteria bacterium | reverse complement strand
GATCGGTGCTGCGCTGGAACAGGCATGCGCCGACCGCGGCGTGACCCTGGTGCGAGACGCGCGTATCGAATCGGTCGAACCGGACGCGCTGGTCGCCGCCGACGGCCGCCGCTTCCGCGCCGACCTCGCCCTGCTCGCCACCGGCGCCAGCGCACCCGCCTGGCTCGAAGGCAGCGGCCTCGAACTCGATGCGCACGGCTTCATTTCGGTGGAACCGACGCTGGCCAGCCTGTCGCATCCCGCGGTATTCGCAGCGGGCGACTGCGCGTCGGTACTGCAACATCCGCGTCCAAAGGCAGGCGTGCATGCCGTCCGCCAGGGCCCTGCGCTGGCAGCGAACCTGCGCCGTGCGCTGGCTGACGACGCACTGGTCTCCTTCAGCCCGCAGCAGGAGGCTCTGGCGCTGGTCGCGATGGGGCCGCGCACTGCGATCGCGATCCGCAACGGCATCGCACTCGGCGGCCCCGCCAGCCAGGGCTACCTCGGCCGCAGCCTGTCCGATGCGCTCGGGCGCCGGCTGTGGGTGTGGAAAGACGGGATCGATCGTGCGTTCGTCGACCGCTTTCGTTGCAAATGAAAGTTATATTAGATTATTCTTTCATTCGAAACCTCCCGCCACTGCCCATCGTGCTCATGACGCGCCCCGACCCCATCCCGATTGCGACGCCTGCTGCCAAGGCTCCGGATCCAGCCGCCGTACTGGCCAAGGCAACCGTGCGTGCCAGTGAGGCGCTCGGACTGAACGGTGCCGCCCTGGCGAAGGTGCTCGGGACCAGCGAGGCGTCGGTCTCCCGCGTTCTGTCCGGGGAACGATCGATCGCGCCAAAGGGCAAGGAAGGCGAACTCGCGCTGTTGCTGATCCGGGTCTATCGGTCGCTTGACGCGCTGGTCGGCAACGACGAAGCATTGCGGCGCGCGTGGATGAACAGCCACCACCGCGTGCTGAACGGTTCACCGAGGACGCTGCTGGGCAGCGTGCAAGGCCTGGTTTCGGTTGTCGGCTACCTCGATTCGATGCGCGCCCCGGTCTGACCAACGGGTGGAAGCACCGCGAATCGACTGGAGTCCCGACTGGCTGACCAGCGGCATGGCGCCATCTGCGCGCCTGCTCTGGCGCGGCGTCGAAGCGCAGCATGTGGTCGCGACGATGAAGCTGGTCGACACCCTGGCCGAGCAGGAGGTGCTGGAGCAGTTGATCGAAGGCAGCAAGCCGCCGCTACCACCCGCAGCAGCCGGCCTGCACTACCTGCTGTCGACGCCGTTCCGCTACCCGTCGCCACACCCCTCGCGCTTCCGCGCAGCAGGCGAGCCCGGGCTCTGGTACGGGGCGGAAACGTTACCGGTCGCCGCCATCGAAGTCGGGTACTGGCGATGGCGCTTCGTCACCGACAGCGACGGGTTGGCCGGGAAGGAGGTGGTCACCGAACACACTTTCTTCCAGGCTCGCGTGGAGGGCCGTACGGTGGACCTCACCGAACCGCCGTGGTCGACGATCGCCGCGGCCTGGACGCATCCCAACGACTATCGCCAATGCCATCGCCTGGCCGAGTCCGCACGATCGGCGGGCGCACAGTGGATCCGCTACCTGTCGGTGCGGCACCCGGCCGGCACCTGCGGCGCCGTGCTCGATCCGGCATCGCTGTCGCTGCCCGTCCCGCTGCTGCAGCAGACGTGGGTATGCAAGGCGAGCCGGCACCAGGTGTTGCTGGTCCACGAGAACCATCGCCTGACGCTGCGCTGCGATGGCGAGGGATTGTCGCTGCAGCCTGCCAGCAACCTCTGAACGGTCGGCTTGAAGCACCCGCGGCCCGTTCGACCGTAGCCCCTTCAACCCGCCGCCCCGAGCCCCTCGACCAGCCGCCCGATCGCCTCGACCACCTCGTCGCGCCGGATCGCACCATACGACACCCTTAGCAGGCACGGATCGTCCACGCCGAAAGCCATGCCAGGGAGCACAGCGACCCGGTGTTGCGCGATCAGCCGCATCGCCAGTGCCAGCGAATCCGCCAGCGAATCCTGCGGCTGCGCCACACGCAGCAGGCAGTAGAACGCACCCCGGGTACGCGGCACGACGACGCGCGGGGCCAGCGGCGCCAGTGCGGCCAGCACCGCCTCGCGCACCTCGGTCAGCACCGCGATGCGCGGCATGCACCAGGCGCGCCCCTCGCCCAGGGCCGCGGTCGCGGCCAGCTGCGACACCACCGGCGGGCAGATCAGGTTGGTGTCCTGGATCTTCGCGATCGCAGGGTAAAGGTGCGCCGGGATCACCATCCAGCCGACACGCCAGCTCGCGAATCCGTACGCCTTCGACATCGAGTACAGCGACACCGTATGCGCGCCGGCGCCCGGCAGCGACCCGGGCGAGAACGGCGCCTCGCCTTCGTGCACGAAATACTCGTAGGCCTCGTCGTTCACATGGTAGAGGCCTCGGCGGGCACATAACGCATTCACCGCCACCAGGGACTCGCGCGAATACACCGCACCAGTCGGGTTGTTCGGCGATACGGTCACGACGGCGCGCGTGCGCGGCGTGATCGCCCGCTCGATCGCATCGACGTCGAGCTGGTAGTCGGCATCAGTCGGCACGCCGACGGCCACGCCACCGACCAGCGTCACCGCCATCTGCTGGTTGAAATACCAGGGCAGCGGCAGCACCACCTCGTCGCCCGGGTCGAGGATAGCCATCATCAGGTTCAGGAAGGCCATGTTGCCGCCGGCGGTGACCACCACCCGCTGCCCGGCGTCGACCCGGATGTCGTTGTCCGCCGCCAGCTTGGCGGCGATTGCTTCGATCAGGGCATCGGTACCATGCACCGCCTGGTACTTGTTCAGTGCCGCATCGCGCCCGAGCACGCCGATGGCCTCGAACACGGACGCGGGCGGCGGGTAGTACACCACCCCCTGGCCCAGCGACAGCGTCCCCGGATGCTCACGGATAGCCTGCGCGATCACCGGGATGATCGGCGCCTGCACCGCGAGCGCACGTCGCGATACCGGAAGACTCATCTGCAGTGGTTCATGACGAGAGTCAGGTCTTCAGCGTGAACGGGTTGAAGTCGGTCTTGCGGTCGTAGTAGTCCTCGCGCTCGACCCGCTTCAGCCAGTTGACCACGCGATAGGTGACCGGCAGGGCGACGATCTCCCAGCCCACCTTCAGCAGGTAGTTGGCGCCCATCACCGCCAGCAGCAGTTCGTTCGACCAGACGCCGTAGAAGGCCACCGGATAGAAGATCAGGGTGTCCACGCCCTGGCCGATGCCGGTGGAGCCGATCATGCGCGCCCACAGCCCGCGGCCCTCGGTCTTCACCTTCATCAGCGCCAGCACCCAGGCGTTGACGAACTCGCCGGCCCAGAATGCGATCAGCGAGGCGGCGACGATACGCGGCGTGGCGCCGAAGATCGTCTCGTAGGCCGGCTGGTTGGTCCAGCCAGCGGCCGGGGGCAGCTGCACCACGACCCAGGCCATGAACGAGGCGAATGCGAGCGCAGCGAACCCCGCCCAGACGACCCGGCGTGCGCGGGCGTAGCCGTAGACCTCGGTCAGGATGTCGCCGAACACATACGAGATCGGGAAGAACAGCACGCCGGCACCGAACGCGAAGGTGCCGATCAGCGGCAGGTCGAGCTCGGCCACCTTGGCCGGACCGATCAGGTTCGAACACAGCAGCACGCAGACGAACCCGGCCATCACCAGGTCGTAGTAGCGGTAGGTGCGCTGCCCGTCCCCGGCAGCGGTGGTAGGCACCGGGTTGCCTGCCTGCGACCCGGGCGCGCCGCTCATCGCATGCCGGGCAACATGCCCTTCATGCCGCGCATCATCTTGGCCATCCCCCCCTTGCTGACCATCTTCATCATCTTCTGCGCGGACTCGAACTGGTTCAGGAGCTGGTTGACCTGCTGCACGCTGACCCCCGCCCCCGCAGCGATGCGGCGCTTGCGCGAGGCCTTGAGGATCTCCGGCTTCGCACGCTCGGCCGGGGTCATCGACAGGATGATCGCCTCCTGGCGCAGGATCATGCGGTCGTCGACCTTCGCGCCCTGGGCCATCTTCGCCAGGTCACCGGGCAGCTTGTCGAGCAGCGAGGTCAGGCCGCCCATCTTCTTCATCTGGCCAATCTGCTGGCGGAAGTCTTCCAGGTCGAAGCCCTTGCCGGACTTCATCTTGCGCGCGAACTTCTCGGCCTCGGCGACGTCGACGTTCTTCTGCGCGTCTTCGATCAGCGACAGCACGTCGCCCATGCCGAGGATGCGCGAGGCCATGCGCTCGGGATGGAAGGCTTCCAGGCCGGCCAGCTTCTCGCCGACGCCGACGAACTTGATCGGCTTGCCGGTGACCGCGCGCACCGACAGCGCGGCGCCGCCGCGCGAATCACCGTCGAGCTTGGTAAGGATCACGCCGGTCAGCGGCAGCGCCTCGCCGAAGGCCCGGGCAACGTTCACCGCGTCCTGGCCCTGCATCGCGTCGACCACGAACAGCGTCTCGACCGGCTTGACCGCCGCATGCAGCGAGCGGATCTCGTCCATCATCGCTTCGTCGATCGACAGCCGACCGGCGGTGTCGACGATCAGCACGTCGAAGTAGTGGCGTTTCGCATGGTCGAGTGCACCGAGTGCGATCTCGACCGGCTTCGCGTCGGCCGGCGCCTCGTAGAAGCCGGCCTCGACCTGCTTCGCCAGCGTGCGCAGCTGCTCGATCGCGGCCGGCCGGTACACGTCGGCGGAGCAGAGCAGGACCTTCTTCTTCTGCGACAGCAGGAGCTTCGCCAGCTTGCCCGAAGAGGTGGTCTTGCCGGAACCCTGCAGGCCGGCCATCAGGAACACAGCCGGCGGCTGCACCGCCAGGTCCAGGCCGACACCGGCCTCGCCCATCAGCGCGACAAGTTCCCGGTGCACGATGCCGACCACCGCCTGGCCGGGGGTCAGGCTGGTCAGCACGTCCTGGCCGAGCGCGCGCTCGCGCACCCGCGCGATGAAGTCCTTGGCCACCGGCAGCGCGACGTCGGCGTCAAGCAGCGCCAGCCGAACCTCGCGCAGCGCATCGGCGATGTTCGATTCGGTGATCCGCGCCTCGCCCCTGAGCGACTTGACGACGCGCGAAAGGCGTTCGGTCAGCGATTCGAGCATCGTGCCTCCACCGCTGGGCAACCGGCGTCGGGCCGAGGGAGCGCCGCGCCTGCACCGGGCAGGCTGGAAGGCAGGCACTGACGAAGCCAAAGGACGTTCGTGTAGACTCGAATCATGTCCGGAAGTCTACCGTATCTGTTGAGCGCGCTAGCCTATGGCGCTTTCGCCGCGTACCTCGGCCACCAGTTGACGCGCAAGCGCCAGCCCCGTCAGGTGGGGTCCGCGCCCGGACAGACGATCGAACTGCCGACCCGCTGGCACCCGCCCCGGGGCGAGCAGGCGATCGTCGGCCTCATCCTGCTGGTCCACGCCTGGAGCGTCGGCACCGCGGTCTTCCACGACGGCAAGGTCTTCGTGGGTGTCGGCGTCGCGATGTCCGCGATCGTGCTGGTCACGGTCGCGATCCACTGGCTCGGCAGCTTCTTCTACAACCTGCGCGGGTTGCAGTTGCTGGTGTTCCCGGCTGCAGCCCTCTGCTCGCTCGCCCCGGCGGTGCTCGGCACGCAGGAACCGATGCCACATGCCGGCTTCGTGATGCTCACCGCCCATGTGATCGTAGCCCTGCTGGCCTACGGTCTGCTGACCATCGCGGCGCTGCATGCGCTGCTGCTGTCCTCGCTCGACCGCCAGTTGCGCACCGGTTCGCTGCCGCCGATCCTGGCCGGGCTACCACCCCTGCTGACGATGGAGACGATGCTGTTCCGGATCATCGTCGCCGGCTTCGTCCTGCTGTCGGCCACGGTGCTCAGCGGGCTGCTGTTCTCCGAGGAACTGTTCGGAATACCGCTCACCTTCACGCACAAGAACGTGTTCACGCTGATCTCCTGGGCGATTTTCGCCGCCCTCCTGGTCGGCCGCTTCCTGTTCGGCTGGCGCGGCCGGATCGCGCTGCGCTGGACGTTGTGGGGGTTCGGCCTGCTGGTGCTGGCCTACGTGGGCACGAAATTCGTGGTCGAGGTGTTTCTGGTCGGCCGCTGATCCGGCCGGGCCGGCATGGCGCTGCCGCCACCGTCCGTTACACTGACAGTCTCGTCAAAGACCTCGGGGAACCTTGAACGAAATCCCGCTGCAGACGCTACTCGTGGCGTTGTTCGTGCTGTTGCTGGTGTCCGGCTTCTTCTCGATCGCCGAGACCAGCATGATGGCGCTCAACCGATACCGGCTGCGCCACCTGGTGAGCACCGGCAACCGGGGCGCGATCATGGCTGCAGCCCTGCTCGACCGCACCGACCGGCTGCTCGGCGTCGTGCTGCTCGGGAACAACTTCGTCAACAGCCTGTCGGCCGCCCTGTTCACGGTCATCATGTTCCGCACGTTGGGCGAGAACGAGTGGGCGCTGTGGATCGGCAGCGCCGGGGTGACCTTCTGCATCCTGGTGCTGTCGGAGATCACGCCGAAGATCATCGGGGCCACTTATCCGGAACGCATCGCGCTCGCCTCGGCCTATGTGCTCACGCCGCTGCTGCGCATCGCCTGGCCGGTCGTCTGGTTCGTGAACCTGTTCGTGCAGTCGATCCTGTGGCTGCTGCGCCTGAAGCCCAAGGACGAGGGCAGGCAGAACATGACGCCGGAGGAACTGCGCACGCTGGTGCTCGAGGGCGGACATTACATACCGCAGAAGCATCGGAGCATCCTCGTCAACCTGTTCGAGCTCGAGCGGATCACCGTCGACGACGTGATGACCCCACGCGGACAGGTCGAGTGGCTCGACCTGGAATCGCCGCCCGAACAGCTGCTCGCCGAGATCGCCACCTGCTATCACACCCGGCTGGTCGTCTGCCGCGGCGACCTGAACAACGTGATCGGCATCCTGCATGTGCGCCGGGCGCTGTCGCTGGTGCGCCAGGGCGGCCTGGCAGAAGCCTCGGACATCGAGGCGCTGCTCGCCCAACCCTATTTCGTACCGGCCGGCACCGCGCTGTTCACCCAGCTTGCCCATTTCCAGGAACAGCACGAGCGGATCGGGCTGATCGTCGACGAATACGGTGAACTGCAGGGCCTGGTAACCCTCGAGGACATCCTAGAGGAACTGGTGGGCGAGTTCACGACCACCGCGCCGGGGCGCGGCGACACCTTCGCCCGCAGCGAGGACGGCAGCGTCCTGGTGGAGGGCAGCACCACACTGCGCAGCCTGAACCGGAAGCTGGACCTCAAGTTGCCGATGGACGGGCCGAAAACACTCAATGGGTTGATCGTCGACTACCTGCGTGACCTGCCCGAGCCCGGAACCACGGTGAAGATCGCCGGATATCCGCTCGAGGTCGTGCAGACGCAGGAGCGTTCGATCCGCTCGGTCCGCATCCACCCCCGGGTGGACGCAGACGTCCCGGACATGGCGCTCGACCGGAGTGGCTGAACTGAGTGGCTGAACTGAGTGGCTGAACCGAGGCGCCGGCCGGCAGAGAGCCTTTACAAACCGGGGTTCAGGAAGCAGTATCGATGTAGTACCTTATTCCGGTTCTCGCACCAGGCGGAGCGCAGTCGATGGCCACAGTTACCCAGGGCCGCAAGAAGGAAGTCCAGGACTACCTCTATTCATGGGTGGGCCAGGACAGGAGCGGCAAGGCGGTGCGCGGCGAAATGCGCGCGAACGGCGAGAACGTCGTCGTCGCCCAGCTGCGCCGGCAGGGGCTGTCGTTCGTCAAGGTCAAGAAGCAGCGGGTCGGTTCCGGGCGCAAGATCACCGAGAAGGACATCACCATCTTCACCCGCCAGCTCGCGGTGATGATGAAGGCCGGCGTGCCGCTGCTGCAGGCATTCGACATCGTCGGCAAGGGCCATTCGAATCCGGCGGTGCAGAAGGTGCTGATGGCGATCAAGACCGACGTCGAGACCGGCTCCAGCCTGAACCAGGCCTTTCGCAAGTTCCCCGACCAGTTCGACGATCTGTTCTGCAATCTGGTCGCAGCCGGCGAGCAGGCCGGTATCCTCGACTCGCTGCTCGACCGCCTCGCGACCTACAAGGAAAAGATCCTTGCGATCAAGGGCAAGATCAAGTCGGCCCTGTTCTACCCGGTGTCGATCATCGTGGTCGCCTTCGTGATCACCGCGGTCATCATGATCTTCGTGATTCCCTCGTTCAAGACGGTGTTCGCGAGCTTCGGCGCGGAACTGCCGGCGCCGACGCTGATCGTGATGTCCATTTCGGACTTCTTCGTCACCTACTGGTGGGCGATCTTCGGCGCCGTGGGCGGTGCGCTGTACGCCCTGGGCTCCGCCTACCGGAAATCCGAGGCGATGCGCAACGGCATGGACCGGCTGATGCTGAAGGTGCCGGTTTTCGGCGAGATCATCCAGAAGGCGTCGATCGCCCGCTGGGCGCGTACGCTGTCGACCATGTTCGCCGCGGGCGTGCCGCTGGTCGAGGCGCTGGGCTCGGTGGCCGGCGCAGCCGGCAACGCGGTGTACATGCAGGCGACCAAGCGCATCCAGCAGGAGATCTCCACCGGTACCAGCCTGACCGTGTCGATGCAGGGCGTCGAGGTTTTCCCGAGCATGGTGTTGCAGATGGTTGCGATCGGCGAGGAATCCGGCGCACTGGACAGCATGCTGTCCAAGGTCGCGGACTTCTACGAGGCCGAGGTCGACGACGCGGTCGACGCGATGTCCAGCCTGATGGAGCCGATCATCATGGTCGTGCTGGGCACCCTGATCGGCGGCATGGTGATCGCGATGTACCTGCCGATCTTCAAGATGGGCCAGGTGGTCTGATCCCTCTGTCCTGCATATGAACGACGCACTCGAACTGTTGCGCAGCGAGCCCGCGCTTTGGGTATGTGTCGCCGTACTGGTCGGGCTGGCGATCGGCAGCTTCCTCAACGTGGTCGTTCATCGGCTTCCGAAGATGATGGAACGCGAGTGGGCGGCCCAGTGCGCGGAATTGTCCGGCAGCGAGCCCGAAGCGCAACCAACGTTCAACCTGGCCACGCCCAGGTCTCGCTGCCCGTCCTGCAACGCGCAGATCACGGCGCTGCAGAACCTGCCCCTGGTGAGCTGGATGGCGCTGCGTGGTCGTTGTGCCGCATGCCGAGTGCCGATCCCGATGCGCTATCCGCTGGTCGAGGCGACGACCGGCGCGATCGCCGGCTTCCTCGCCTGGCATTTCGGCTTCGGGCCAGTCGCGGTGCTGGCCTTCGCCTTCTGCGCGACGATGCTCGCGCTCGCGCTGATCGACTTCGACACCCAGCTGCTGCCCGACAGCCTTACCCTGCCGTTGCTGTGGGCCGGCCTGCTGGTGAACATCTGGGGCGTGTTCGCGCCGCTGCAGGAGGCTGTCGTCGGCGCCGCCGCAGGCTACCTGTCGCTGTGGACGGTCTACTGGGTGTTCAAGCTGGTCACCGGCAAGGAAGGCATGGGCTATGGCGACTTCAAACTGCTCGCCGCCATCGGTGCCTGGCTCGGCTGGCAGGCACTGCCGCTGGTGATCCTGCTGTCGTCGCTGGCCGGCGCGGTAATCGGCATCGGCCTGATCGCAGCCGCCCGGATGGGACGTAGCGTACCGATGCCGTTCGGCCCCTACCTGGTGATCGCAGGCGTGATCGCGCTGGTCTGGGGCGACGGCATCATCGCCGGGTACCTGAAGCTGATGGGCTGACCCTCGGTGAACGAGCCGGCCGAGCGCATGCAGGCGACGGGGCCGTTCGTGGTCGGACTGACCGGCGGCATCGGCAGCGGGAAATCGACTGCAGCCGACCTGCTTGTCGCCCGCGGCGCCGGGCTGGTCGACACCGATGCGATCGCCCACCGCCTGACTGGCCCGGCTGGCGCAGCCATGCCGGCCATCGTGGCGGCATTCGGCCCGGGGGCGGCGCGCCCCGACGGGGCACTCGACCGGGCGCGGATGCGCGAGCAGGCATTTGCCGACCCGACCCGGCGCCTTCAGCTGGAATCGATCCTGCACCCGATGATCCGGGCTGCTGCACTGCAGGACCTGGGCAGAAGCAGCGCACCCTACGTGCTGCTCGCGGTGCCCCTGCTGTCGGCCACGAGCGGATACCGGGAACGGATGGACCGGATATTGGTGGTAGACTGTTCTCGTGATCGGCAGATCGAACGGGTGGTGCAGCGCAGCGGGCTGTCCCGGGAGCAGGTAGCTGCCATCATCGCGGTCCAGCCCGCGCGCGAGCAGCGACTCGCAATGGCGGACGATGTGATCGACAATGACGGCGACGAGTCCGCGCTCGCGCCGCAGGTCGAGCGGTTGCACCAGCAGTACCTGCGCCTTGCGCAATCGAAACGGACGGCAGCGCGCCCCCGCCAGCCGGACGCCTGAACTGAAGAGCCGTGCGTCGTTGATCTCCGCAAACACTGCCGCGAGATCCTGCGAAAAAGCATGTTCGATTCGCACACGCTACCCGAGCAGACCGCAGCTACCGTGATCGACTACGAGTTTCCACTGAATGAGCGCACGCGAACGCTGCTCAGGCTGGAAGACCTCTACGACAAGCTCGCCTATTTCGTCTCGCGCGACCATCCGCTGGAGCACCACACTGCGCTGGTCACGCTGTTCGAGATCATCGAGGTGGCGAGCCGGGCCGACCTGAAGTCCGACCTGCTGCAGGAGCTCGAGCGGCAGAAGCATTCGCTCGAGGCACTGCGCAGCAATCCGCAGATCTCGGTCGATGCCCTGGACGCGGTACTGCGCGATATCGACCATGCTGCCGGCAGCCTCTACAACCTGACCGGAAAGATCGGGCAGGACGTACGCGACAACGAATGGCTGATGAGCATCCGCCAGCGCTCGAACATCCCGGGTGGCGTGTGCGAGTTCGACCTGCCGACCTACCATTATTGGCAGCACCGTCCGATCGAGGAACGCCGTGCCGACCTCAACCAGTGGATGGCGCCATTCCTGCCGCTGCGCGACAGCCTGACCATCGTACTGCGCATCCTGCGCGACAGCGGCAAATCGTCGCAGCGCATCGCCGCCCAGGGCGTGTTCCAGCAGATGCTCGCCGGCCGGGCCGTGCAACTGGTACGGGTGCGCGTCGCGCGCGAATTCCCGTGCGTGCCCGAGGTCAGCGCCAACCGCTACATGCTGAACATCCGCTTCACGCAGCAGGTGCCCGGCAGCGACCGGCCGAAGGTATACGAGGCCGACATTCCGTTCGACCTCACCTTCTGCAACCTGTAACCCGCCTCGCATGCAGGCAGGAGGGCTGCAACCAGCGGTTGCGCTCTGCGGTCAGAACTCGGACCGGATCCGGCGATCCTTCTTGCCGCGCCGGCGACCGGACCTGCGCGTGCCGTCCACGGCGGCACGGCGCTCGAAACCACGCCGCTCATCGTTGCGACGACGGTCCGCGAGCGCGGCGCGCTGCGCTTCCTTGGCCGCCCTCAGCCAGCGGATGCCTTCCTGGTCGATGTAGAAGCATTCGGAGAAATCGATCACCACGCTGCCTTCGTTCGCGATCGCGCGGTGGTACATCGCCTCGATCACCGGCAGTGACCCGTAGTACAGGTTGCCGCGGATCTTCAGTACGTTGCCGGCAAGGCTGATGTTCGGGTGCGCCTGCTCCCACTTCGCATAGGCGACCGCGAGCACCGAACCGACGATGACCGCGCCGAACAGGTCGAGGAACAGGACGGACAGGAAGGACACGGTGAATACGATCGCCTCGCGCCGGTCCTTGAAGTGCGGCTTGATGTCCTCCCAGTTGATCATGTTGGCACCGAGCAGCATGATCACCGCAGCCATCGCGGGCATCGGGATCACCGCGATGACCTGCGCGAGGAACAGCACCAGCACGAGCAGCCAGATGGCGGAGCTGACGATCGCGAGGCGGCTGTGGCCGCCGAGGCGGTGTACCAGCCACATGCGATTGAACGAGGCGCAGGTAGGCATCGAGGACAGGAACGGCAGCAGGCAGTTCGAGGTTGCGTCGGAGAAGATCGCCTTGCGGCTGTCGGTGTAGCCGCCCGCCTTGCGATTCATGCGACGCATCGCCGCAACGGTCTGGAACAGGCCGAGCAGGGCCAGCGTCACCGCACCCGGCAGTATGGCGATGATGTCCGGCATGGCCTCCTGGCTGAACAGCGGTATCGATGGCAGCACGAACCCGATCGAAGACAGGTTGCCGATCTTCTCGATCAGGCTCACCTGCGTGCCCAGGTTCGCTTCGATGTACTGCGAATACAGCGTGCCCGCCGCGATGCCGACCAGGATCGCCCAGTTGCGCATGCGTGGCACCTGCTGCACGGCGAAGCAGGTAACCAGCGTGACGAGCCCGATCTGGATCGCATGCAGGTTGCCGATCTCGAGCACAGCAAGCAACGACTGCCAGGCGATCCACAGCGGCCACTCGACCTCGGTGTTCACCGGCAGCCCACCGAAGGTAGTCAGCGACTTGAAGATGAGGAACAGGCCGATGCCGCAGATCATGCCGTTGATCACCGGCTCGCTGACCAGGTCGAGCATCCGGCCCAGCGGGCGGATCACGTAGAACATCATCTGGATCAGGCCGCACAGCAGGCACAGCGTCAGCGCATAGCCCATGTACTCGGCGCCGAACGGCGGGGCGACCGGCAGCAGGGTGACGCCGATAGTCGCCGACATCGCCGTGTTCGGACCGCCATGGAACACCCTCGACGGGTTCAGCATCGCGCAGAAGAGCACGCCCCAGATCGCGGCATAGATACCGAAGTGCGGCGGTACACCGGCAAGCGTGACGGAAAAGGCCACTGCCTGCGGCAGCGTGACCAGTGCCAGTGTCAAGCCGACCAGGAGGTTCCCGCTGGTCTGCGGCCAGTCCCGGACGAACGCCTGCCGCTGGCGCTCGATAGCCGCCAGCGAACTCATCGCGCGGCGACCGGTGCTTGCGGCGCCGGTTGCGCCGTCCGTTCCATCACGGCTTCGCTCCAGCGCAGCAGGGGCGGCATGATGCGCATCAGCGCCTGCTGCTGCAGCGCTACCAGCGGTCCTTGCTTATCACCTGCAGGACGCGGAAGGTTACTGATGAAGTACGCGATGTCGCGGCAGTCCTGGTTGCTCAGCGTGTTCTCCGCACCGAGCGGCATGTTGCGGCAGATGAACCCGGGCAGGATCGTCGCCACGTAGTAGAAGTAGTTGCGCGACTGCATGTTCCAGGCGTTGGGTCCCGCCACCGCCGGCCCGATCAGGCGACCGGCGACTTCCACGCCGTGGCCCTGGGGTCCATGGCAGTGCTGGCACTTCTCCTTGTACAGCGCCTCGCCGCGAATGTAATCGTCGCCCTGCTTGCCGGTGAACGACGCCGGTATCTCGTCTACACCCTGCTCTTCGTAGCTGGTGCCGATCTGGAGTCCTAGCGCCGCGGACAGGAAACGCGTGTATGCCGTCACGTCCCGGATCAGGTCGTCGGCGATGTTCGGCTTGTAACCGTTGGACGAGTTGATGTAGCACTGCATCTGGCGCAGTTCGAACGGCAGCAGCAGCCCGGTGAACCGGTCGTACATGTCCGCCATGACCCACGAAGCACCCAGGCTGAGCGAACCCTTGAGGCGGTTGCCGTCCGCGTCCTGCTTGTCGCCCACGCCCTGATGGCACTGGTTGCAGCTGGCGTGCGTACCGCGGATGAAGCGCGGCGCGTTCCAGCGCTCGCTCGCCTTGTCGCTCGCCAGCCGGCCCTGGGTGTCGTCGATGATGTTGCAGCCGCGCTGGATCGCGCGCACGTCCTCTTCCGAATAGCCAGCCATCGCCGGCGCGAGCCCCGTGCGCTGGAGCATGTACGGCGACCGGTAAACCGGACCGGCGGCCAGTCCGTAGCGCGACAGCTTCTCGGCGCAGGCCTCGGTCAACACTACCGGCGCCTGCCGGATCGCCTCGCGCTCGGCGTGCTTGTACACGGCAAGCCCATAGAAGCCGCCGAGCACCAGCACAAGCGCGACCACTTTCAATATGCGCCAGGACATCGTCGACATGGCTAGGCTCCGTCCCTTCTGGCCCCTTCGCCCAGACCGAGGTGGCGCGCCACTGCGCGCGCAAGCAGGCGGATGTCACGCACCGCCGGATCGTAGATCGTCGGCACGAAGCCGTTCAGCGAATTCGCATAGCACCAGCGCACGCGGTCCTCGAACGACATGCGGACGCCGAGCTTCGGATCGACACGATCCGAATTGACGAAGCTGTACGCCAGGTCTTCCACCGAATGGCAACCGGCACATGAGGTGACCGCCGTACCGACGGCAGCGCGGGTGAAGCGCGGCGCATGCCGCTCGGTGTAGTGGACAAGGTTGTAGCCATTGCGCACCGCGCGCGCGAACTGGCCGTCGCCCCCGAAATGATCGATGTCGTAGTCGGCGCGGAATCGTTCCCAGCCGGGCTCGGCCGGCGAGTCGGAGCGGAACACCGGCACGCCGGACCCGACGTGGGCCCAGAGGACGAAGGCGGCCATCAGTGCGACCAGTACCGGTGCCTTGTAGCGAAGCAGCCGATTCCGGACCGCCGTCGCTCGCGATTCCCTGGGTTCTGTTGGCGGAGACGGCTGGTCCATGGACTGTCGCTATTGCTATCTGGGTGGTGCTCCCTTGCCGAACACCGCGTTGATCATCCGACGATGCGGATCGTAATCTTTTTCCTGCGCCTTACGTATTCCCGTGGTCAGCGCCGACTTCAGCACGGCGCGGCCAGCTTCGCTGCCGTCGAGATCGACCATGACGGACTGGATGGCACCGCGCAGTCTGGCCGGCATCGTGCGCTTCACCGCCCAGGGCAGGAACAGCAACGATTCTGTCGACGCAAGGATACGGATGTCGTCCGTATTGATGGTCTTCTTGACTGCTGCCAAGTCTATGAGTATTTCGCCACCGCCGGCCGCGTCGGCCTGCTTCAGTGACAGCGCCACGACCGCATTGGGTGGATTCACCGCAAACTCGGACTTGAAATCCTCTTCGTTCAACCCTGCCTGCATCAACAGGAAGCGCGGCGCAATGTAGCTGAGCATGGCGTCGCGGCCACCGCCGAAGATGATCGTGCGTCCGCGCAGCTGGGACACCTGCGTGATGCCACTGTCCTTGCGCACATACAGCGCACCCGCCACCGCGCTGCGGCCGAACTCCTCGTTGTGCGCAATCACGACGTAGGATCTCGACGACTGGATGTACTGGAACTGGTTGTAGAAGACGATGTCGTAGCGACCTTCCTGCACCGAGCGCGAGAACGACTCGAAATCCCGGGCCGTCGCCAGAATGACTTTCCTGCCGAGCCGCTCGCTCAGGAGGTTCGCCAGCGGCGTGTACATCGTGGTCGTCTCGGCGGGCTTGTTGCGCGGGAAGATCCCCATCACCAGCGGCTCTTCTGCCGCCTGCAGCGCCGGCGCCACCAACGCGGAGCCGGCGAGGCAGACGAACGGCAGCGCCCGGGTCAGTACCCGCCTGCGGTCCATGTTCCTTGCAGATCGATCATCCATCCTGCCATTCCCCTGAAAGGCCGCATCGGCCTTTCGGCTCAGCCAGAGGTCCCGGCCCTGCGGCGGTTGCGGGTCGCAACCAGGGCCACCGGCTCGGCCCGCACCATCAGCGATTCAAGGTATCTGCCGTATGCCGTCTCGTCCATCGGGCTCGCCAGCAGGTATCCCTGCACATAGTCGCAGCCCTGGGCGGACAGGAACTGCAGCTGGTCGTCCGACTCCACGCCCTCGGCAACGACCTTCAGGTCCAGTCCCTTGGCCATCGCCAGGATGGCCTTGACCAGGAGCACGTCCTCCGGCTTGTCCGGCAGGCCGGACACGAAGCTGCGGTCGATCTTCAGCACGTCGAAACGGAAACGCTTGAGGTAGCTCAGCGACGAATAGCCGGTTCCGAAATCGTCCAGGGAAAGCGTGACGCCGATCGCGCGCAGACTGTTCAACTCCTCGGCCACGTGGTGGTGGTCATCGAGCAGCACGCTTTCGGTGATCTCCAGCTCCAGGGCGTGTGGCGGAATCTCGTAGGTGGTCATCAGTTCGCCCAGCCGCCGGGCGAACCGCTTCCTGAACTGCACGCGCGAGATATTGATGGCGAGGAAATCCGGACCGAGTCCGGCACGGTGCCATTGCGACCACTTGCGGCAGGCCTGCTCGAGCACCCAGTCGCCGATGGCGACAATCTGGCCGGTAGCCTCCGCCAGCGGGATGAACTCCGCAGGGCCGACGCTGCCTCGCTCCGGGTGCTGCCAGCGCAGCAGCACTTCCGCGCCTCGGTGGCACCGCGCGGCCGCGTTGTAGATCGGCTGGAAGTGCAAGGCAAGCTGCCCGAGCTCCAGCGCCTGGTTCAGGTCCTGCTCCATCTGCATGCGTTGATGCAGGCGGGTGTTCATGTCCTCGGTGAAGAAGATCGCCGAGCCGTGGCCGCTGGCCTTCGCCTGGTACATCGCGTTGTCGGCATTGGCCATCAGCGCGGCCGCGGTCTCGCCGTTGTCCGGGAACACGACGATGCCGATGCTGCAGCGTGCGACCACCTTCCTGCCACTGAGGGTCTGCGGCTGCGAAATCGTGCGTACCAGCCGCTCGGCGATCTCCTCGGCCTGCAGTTCGTTGACCACGTCGGGCACCAGCACCAGGAACTCGTCACCGCCCAGCCGCGCGACGGTATCGGCATCTCGCAGAATGGCCTGCACGCGCATGCCGGTGGCAACCAGCAGTTCGTCGCCGACCGCATGGCCGAGCGAGTCGTTGACGCTCTTGAAGTTGTCCAGGTCGATGAAGAACAGCGCGAAGCGCTGCGAGGTCCGACGCGCACGGTTGATCGCCTGGTTGATGCGGTCCAGCGCCATCAGCCGGTTCGGCAGCCCGGTCAGGGTGTCGAAGTTGGCCTGCCGGTGAAGCTTGGCCTGCTCGCGCCTGACCTCCTCGGCCATCGCATTGAACGCCTGCGCCAGCTGGCCGAGCTCGTCCTCGGACTTGACGTCGACCCGCGTGTACTGGCCGCGACCGACGTTGCGCGAGGCCGATATCAGCGCCTGGATGGGGAACAGCACGTTGGCCCTGAAGGCGAGGTAGATCGCCGCGCACAGGAACATCACGAGCGCCGTCAGCGCGATGAGCTGGAACGCGAGCCGGCGCCGCGATTCGGCATGCAGCGACTGCTTGCTCATGCCGACCAGGAAGCGCCCGAGCTCGACGTCGTTGTGCACGATCGGGAACTCGAGCCGGATCAGCTCCGGCTGGTGGTCGAGCTCCTGCAGCAGGCGGGTGATGTCGGTCGACCCGGTCGCATTGATCCGCGCCCGCACGAAGGGATCGGAGTCGTCGATGTAGGCGCTCAGCGGCGAACCCTTCGGGCTGAGGATCACGCCATAGACGACGTCGGGCTGCGCCGACACCTGGCGGGTGTAATCGTTGAGCAGCAGGAAGTCGAAGCCCAGGATGGCCTCGGGGCTCACGAGAGAGATCAGGCGCCCGAGCGCACGCCCACGCTCGACCAGTTGCTTCTCGTGGAACCTGGTCGACGCGTACACCGAATACAGCGTGTTGGCCGCCATCGTGCAGGCGAGGATGGTCAGCACCGTCAGGGTGAACTTCGCCCCGAGGCCCAGCCGGATCACCCGCCGTTCCGTTCGCATCCGATTTCCTCGCCTCCCGGTTGCGTCCTGCTAGCGCAAGACGACGCCCACCGCTTTCAGTCCGAAAGCAGTCGCCTCCTTCACTTCCGTCAGGGAAGGGTTGTCACAATTGTGCATTGGTCGTTGGTTATCGTCCGGAAGCTGGGGTACTTGACTCTTTTGTGCTGTACAAGCTGCGCAGATACGTGACACGCAGGTCGCACCGAGCACCCGCTCGGCACCGCACCGCCCGGCCCGGCGCATACGGGTACACTCGATGCATCGCCTCGAACCGTTGCGCCGCCCCGCACTGCAACAACCATGGCTGCCGAGCCCACCCGCCCCGACATTGTCAGGATCCGAAAGGTCGCGTGCCCGAAATGCGGCACGACCGTGGAATGGAGCACGTCCAACCGCTTCCGGCCTTTCTGTTCAGAGCGCTGCCGGTTGATCGACCTCGGCGCCTGGGCGAGCGAGGACTACCGGGTACCCGACGTGGTCAAGCCGATGGACGAATCGGGTGAATGACCCGCGGAAGCCGCTCGCAGCCGGGGACGACAGTCCCTTGCTGCCGCCAGCCGTCAGCGGCGAACGGCTGCTGATCGACACTCCGACCGGACAGGTCTGCTGCTACCGGGCGGGGCCGGCGCCGGGCGCTGCGTCCCTGGCGGCGCCGATGCTGCTGGTGCACAGCGTCAACGCGGCCGCCTCTGCCTACGAAGTGCGGCCGCTGCACGAGCACTTCGCTGCCTCGCGCCCGGTCTACAGCCTCGACCTGCCCGGATACGGATTTTCCGAGCGTCGACCGGGGGAGTACACGCCCAGGCAGATGACGGACGCGCTGCATGCGGTGGTCGCGCAGGTCCACCGCGACCATGGACCCGTGCCGGTCGATGCGCTGGCGCTGTCGCTGGCATCCGAGTTCCTGGCACGTGCCGCTACCGAAGATCCCCGGGCCTTCCGCAGCCTGGCCCTGGTCAGCCCGACCGGCTTCAGCGGCGCCCGCCGGCGGTATGCGCCTGCCGGCGGATCGCGCAAGGTGGATGCCCTGTACCGAGTGTTGAGCCGCCCGGGGATCGGCGCGCCGGTGTTCCGCTGGCTGACCCGGCCAGGAGTCATCCGCTACTTCCTGCAGCGCACCTGGGGCGGCAAGGACATCGACGAAGGCATGTGGGCCTACGACGTGATCACCACCCGGCAACCAGGGGCCTGGCATGCGCCGATCAGCTTCCTCACCGCCTGCCTGTTCAGCACCGACATCAACGCGCTGTACGAGAAGCTGGCGATGCCGGTCTGGATGTCCCATGGCGTGCGCGGCGATTTCGTCGACTATCGCGGCATCGACACCGTCCGCGGCCGGCCCAACTGGAGCTTCACCGTGTTCCAGACCGGGGCACTGCCGCACTTCGAGGTCGGCGTGTCCTTCCTGGCCGAGTACGAGCGCTTCCTGGCCGTCAGTCGGCCTTGATGCCCGCCGCCTTCACGATCTTCCCCCACTTCACGATCTCGGACCGGATGTAGGCGGTGAACTCGGCCGGCGTGCTCGGGATCGCCTCGATACCCTGGTTCGCGTAGGTCTCGCGCAGCCCGGGCGAGTTGAGCACCTTGACCAGTTCGGTGTTCAGGCGGGTGACGATCGACTGCGGCGTCTTGGCCGGCACGACGACCCCATACCAGTTGTTGGCCTCGAAGCCGGGCAGGCCGCTTTCCGCGATGGTCGGGGTATCGGGCAGCAGCGCGGAACGCTTGCCGGTGGTGACCGCGAGCAGGCGGGCACGGTTGGCCCGGACCTGCGGCATCGCGCCCGGCACCACCGTGATCACCATCGGGATATTGCCCCCGATCAGGTCGGCCACCGCCGGCGCCCCGCCCTTGTACGGCACATGGGTCATCACCAGCCCGCCCATCAGCGACATCAGTTCACCGGCGAGGTGGCCGGTGCCGCCAATGCCTGAGCTGCCATAGTTGATGGTGTTCGGCTTCGCGCGGACCAGGGCGATAAACTCCTTCATGGTCGAGGCCTGCACGGACGGATGCACCACCACCACGTTCACCGGCGCGGCGGCGAGCGTCACCGGGGCGAAATCGCGCACCGGGTCGTAGGTCAGCCGTTCGAAGATCATCGGGTTGATCGCGAAGTTCGCGATGGTGCCGAACAGCACGCTGTAGCCGTCCGGGCTGGCACGGGCGACGATCTCGGCGGCGACGTTGCCGCTGCTGCCGGGACGGTTGTCGACCACCACCTGCTGGCCGATCGCCTCGGCCAGCCGCTGCGCCACCGGCCGTGCCGCGGTGTCGGCACCACCGCCGGGCGCGAAGCCCACCAGCAGCCGGATCGGCCGGTCGGGGTACCGTTCGGCCGCCGCCGCCGCCCGGCCAGAGGCTGGTTGCGCCACGGTGGTCGCCGGGGCAAGGAGCAGGGCCGGGCCCAGCAACAGTGCAGCCGACGCGACGGCGCGTACGGGCGCTGACACCGGTCCTGCGATCCGGGAATGGGTGCTGTCCATGTACCGCCTCCACAGGCGCTGTCGTTATGCGGCGATGCTACCCCAGGGCGGGGCGCAGGTCAGTCGCGGATCAGGCGTCCGAAGCGCCGGCAAACCGCCGCACCATCCGCTGCAGCACGCCCCCGTGCCGAAGCCAGCCCAGCTCGCGCGAGGACTCGAGCACGCACCAGAGGGTGAAGGTCGCGCGGCTGCCGCCCGGACGCGTGACTTCGACCTCGACCCGGTTGCGCCCGACCGCCAGCGATTCGATGCCGTCGAAGGCGAACGTCTCCCGGCCATCGCGACACAGGTCGTGCCGGTCGATGCCCGCATCGTAGAGCAGCGGCAGCACGCCCAACGCCAGCAGGTTGCTGCGGTGGATACGCTCGAAGCTCTCGGCCACCACCACCCGCACGCCGAGCAGTGCCGGTGCCTTGGCTGCCCAGTCGCGGCTGGAACCCGCGCCATAGTTGCGGCCAGCCAGGATCACCAGCGGCACGCCCGCATCGCGGTATCCGGCCGAGGCCTCGTACACCGGCAGCACGCGCGAGCCCGACAGATCGAACGCATGGCCGCCGGCCGGCGTGGTCTCCGCCGACAGCACCTCGTTGCGCAGGCGGCGGTTGCTGAAAGCCCCGCGCAGCAGCACCTCGTGGTTGCTGCGCCGGGTCGAGTACTGATTGAGGTCGCGCTCGACCGTACCGCGTGCCATCAGGTAGCGACCGGCGACGCTGGCCGCCGGGATGGTCCCCGCCGGCGAGATGTGGTCGGTGGTGATGTCGTTGCCGAGCTTGAGCAGCAGCCGGGCATTGCGTATCGGGCGCAGCCCCGGCGCCTCCGCGCTCAGCCCGTCGAAGTAGGGCGGCCTGCGAATGTAGTCGGATGCAGGTTCCCATGCGAAGCAGGTGCTGCCGGGTGCGTCGATCGCCTGCCATGCCGGCGGGCCGTCGGTGACACCCTCGTAGGCGGCCGCGAAGCGCGCGGGCAGCACATGGCGTTCGACCACCGCGCGGATCTCCTCGTCCGACGGCCAGAGGTCGGCCAGGAACACCGGTCGGCCCTCGGCATCCTGCCCGAGCGGGTCGCGGGTGAGATCGATGTCCACCGTGCCTGCCAGCGCATAGGCGACCACCAGGGCCGGCGAAGCCAGGTAGGCGCCGGACAGCAGTGCGTTCACCCGGCCGTCGAAGTTGCGGTTGCCGGACAGCACGCCGATGCCGCACAGCCCCTGGCGCTCGACCGCGGCGACCACCTCGGGCTGCAGCAGCCCGGAGTTGCCGATGCAGGTCATGCAGCCCAGCCCGGCCACGTGGTAGCCCAGCGCGTCGAGGTCATCCTGCAACCCGGAAGCCGACAGGTAGCCGGCCACCACGCGCGAGCCTGGCGAGAGCGAGGTCTTCACCCAGGGCTTGCAGGCGAGGCCGCGCCGGCGCGCATTGCGCGCGAGCAGTGCGGCACCGACCAGCAGCGCCGGATTGGACGTGTTGGTGCAGCTGGTGATCGCAGCCAGCACCACCGCACCGTCGCGCAGGGGCGTGCCACCATCGGGTGCCGGGAAGGTGCGCGGATGGCCGGCCTCCGGCAGCGCCGGGGAGGTGGCGTCGTGCGGCTTCGGCGCGAGCGCCGGCAGCGCCTGCAGGAAATCGGCGCGTACCGACGCCAGCGGCTTGCGCTCATGGGGATAGCGCGGTCCGGCGACGATCGCCTCGATCGCGGACAGGTCGAGCAACAGCGTCTCGTCGAAGGCAGGATCGGCGTCCCCGGGCTCGAGCCAGGTACCCAGCGCACGGGCATGTCCCTCGACCCGCGCGACGCAGGCCGGGCTGCGGCCGGTAGTGCGCAGGTAGCCGAGCGTGGCCGTGTCGATCGGAAAGAAGGAACAGGTGGCGCCGTACTCGGGCGCCATGTTGGCCACGGTTGCGCGGTCGGCGACCGACAGGGCTGCGACGCCCGGCCCGCAGAATTCGACGAAGCAGCCGAGCACGCCATGCGCGCGCAGCATCGAGGTCACGTGCAGCGCAAGGTCGGTGGCGGTCACCCCGGCCGGCAGGTGGCCTTCGAGCCGCACGCCGACCACCTTCGGCACCTGCATCGCGAGCGGCTCACCGAGCATCGCGGCCTGTCCCTCGACGCCGCCGACACCCCAGGCCAGCACGCCCAGCGCATTGACCATCGGCGTGTGGCTGTCGGTGCCGACGAGCGTGTCCGGCCAGGCGATCGGTGCGCCGCCGTCGTGCGCCTCCGACACCTTCACCACCTCGGCCAGGAACTCGAGGTTGATCTGGTGCAGGATGCCGCTGCCCGGCGGCATCACGCGGAAGTTCGACAGGCTCTGCTGCGCCCATTTGACGAAGCGATAACGTTCGGAATTGCGCCGGAAGTCGATCTCGAGGTTCAGGCGCGCTGCGTCCGGGCTGCCGGCATGTTCGACCGTGACCGAATGGTCGATCACCAGGTCGACCGGGATCACCGGGTTCACCCGCGAAGGGTCGCCGCCCAGCGCCGCCACTGCATCGCGCATGGCAGCGAAATCGGCCAGCGCCGGCAGGCAGGTGGTGTCGTGCATCAGCACCCGTGCCGGGAAGAAGTCGAGCTCGCGGCTGCGGTCGATCGCACCGTCGGCGCCGACCAGCGCGGTGAGCCGCGCAGGCGCATGCAGCGCCGCATTCTCGAACAGCAGGCGCAGCGTGCGCGGCAGCCGATCGAGGGTCGGGCCGGGCAGCATGCGCGCGAGGTCGATGCGGCGCAGAGGCTGGCCATCGACCTCGAAGGTCGTCAGCAGGGAAGGATCCGGTCGTGCGGTCATCGATGCAGTCATGCTCGTGCGCTCAGGTGTATGGCTGCCAGGCGGCGCGCTGGAAGGCCGTGCCCTGCGCGCCGTGGCTGCGCGCAGCGTCGAGGTCGGACGGCGACAGGCCGCCCAGTGCATAGACCGGGATCGTCGACGCCGAGGCCAGCGCCGCGAACGCGCGCCAGCCGAGCGGACGCGCTCCGGGATGGGTGAGCGTGGCCGCGACCGGCCCGAGCACCGCGAAATCGCAGCCGAGCGCGCCGGCCTGCTCCAGCTCCGCGGCATCATGGCAGGATGCGCCCACCAGCGGCAGCGCCGGCCGCTCGGACAGTGCGGCCAGCTGCGCGGCGCGCAGGTGCACGCCATCGGCGCCGACCCGGCGTGCCAGGTCGGCATTGCCATTGACCAGCACGCGCGCGCCGGCCCGGTGCGCGCGCAGCACGACCTCGCGTGCGAACGCGGCCAGCGCGCCTTCGGACATCCCCGGCTCGCGCACCTGGACCAGGCGCAGCCCGCGCAGCAGGGCGGCATCGAGCGCCGCCAGCTGCGCATCCACGCCGACCTCGACCGCCTGGGTCAGCGCGTAATGGAACGGCAGGCGCAAGGCGGCGAGGATCGGACCGTTGGCCGGTAGCATCGGCTCGACCCTGGGCGCATCGGCCGGCTCCCAGCTGAACGCCTGTCCTTCGTTGCCATGCACCTCGCCGCGCCACTTCGGAATGCGCAGGAAACGCAGCTCCACCGTTGCATGCGGATAGATGAAGCGCCGCCGCAGCCACGGATACGCCACCTCCACCTCGACCGCGAGTTCCTCGCGCAATTCGCGGGCGATCGCCTCGAACGCCGACTCGCCGGCCTCGACCTTGCCGCCGGGAAACTCCCAGTAGCCGGCGTAGACCTTTCCTTCCGGCCGCTGGGTGATCAGAACCCGGCCGTCGTCGCGCTCGAGGATACCGGCCACCACCTGCAGCACGGGCGGCGGCATTGCGCCAACCGGGCGGTCGACGCCTTCCATGCTCAGCCGCGCGTTCGCTTCTGCCGTGCGGCTGCGCCCATCTGCTGCCGGCCGGCCCAGTCGCGGGCGAAGTGCCAGGCGATGCGCCCGCTGCGCGAGCTTCGGCCGAGCGCCCACTGCAGCGCCGCCTCGCGCACCTGCGTGGAGCCGATGTCCTGCACGCCGAAATGCGCAAGCCAGTGGTCGACGATCGCGAGGTACTCGTCCTGGGTGAACGGCCAGAACGACACCCAGAGCCCGAAGCGCTCGGACAGCGAGATCTTCTCCTCCGAGGTCTCCCCCGGATGGATCTCCTCGCCGACGTGCTTGTACTCGAGGTTCTCGTTCATGTACTCCGGCATCAGGTGGCGCCGGTTGGACGTCGCATAGACCACCACGTTCTCGGATGCGGCGGAGATGGAACCGTCGAGCACCGTCTTCAACGCCTTGTAGCCCGGCTCGTCGGCCTCGAACGACAGGTCGTCGCAGTACAGGATGAAGCGCTCGGGCCGGGCACTGATCGCATCGACGATCTCGGGCAGATCGAGCAGGTCCTGCTTGTCGACCTCGATCAGCCGCAGCTTCTTCGATGCGTAGCGGTTGAGCACTGCCTTCACCAGGGATGACTTGCCGGTGCCGCGCGCACCGGTCAGCAGCACGTTGTTGGCCGGCGCCCCCTGCACGAACTGGCGCGTGTTCTGGTCGACCAGCTTCTTCTGGGTGTCGACGCCCTGCAGGTCGGCGAGGTCGATTCGGTGCCGGTGCGTGACCGGCAGCAGCTGCCCGTGGCCATTGCGCCGCCGCCAGCGGAACGCAACCGCGCCGTTCCAGTCGATCACCGGCGCCGGCGGTGGCGCCAGGTGTGCGAGTCCCTCGACCAGCCGCTCGGCAGCGTCAGCCAGGCGGGACAGGGCCGCAGCCGGAAGCTCGACGGCCACGGTAGCCTCAGGTGCGGTATTCCGCGTTGATCTTGACGTAGTCATAGGAGAAGTCGCAGGTCCAGACCGTGGTGGCGGCGCTGCCGCGACCGAGGTCGATGTGGATGGTGATCTCGGCCGGCTTCATGACGCGCGCGCCGTCTTCCTCGCGATAGCTCGCGGCACGGCCGCCGTCGACGATGACATTCACGTCGCCCAGGCTCACCTGCACGCGCGAGGTGTCGAGGCCCGCAACGCCGGCATTGCCGATCGCCATCAGCAGGCGGCCAAGGTTCGGATCGGAGGCGAACAGCGCGGTCTTCACCAGCGGCGAGTTGGCCACGCCGCGCGCCACGCGCAGGGCCTCGGCCTCGTCGGCGCCGCCGCAGACCTCGACCGTGATGAACTTGGTCGCGCCTTCGCCGTCGCGCGCAATGGCCTGGGCCAGCCGGGCCGCCACGTCGACCAGTGCGGCTTCGAGCACCGGCAGCCGCGGATCGGCATCGGTCGCGATGGGCGCGGCGCCGCACTGTCCGGTCGCCATCAGCACGAACGAGTCGTTGGTGGAGGTATCGCCGTCGACGGTCACGCGGTTGAAGGAACGGTCGGCGACGCGCTTGACCAGCGCCGCCAGCACCTCGCCGGACAATGCCGCATCGGTCGCCAGGTAGGCCAGCATCGTCGCCATGTTCGGCTGCAGCATGCCGACGCCCTTGGCGATACCGGTGACCGTGACGGTCACGCCGTCCAGCACGACCTTCGCCGAATACCCCTTGGGCACGGTGTCGGTGGTCATGATGGCCGAGGCCGCCTGCGCCCAGTGGTCGGCACCCAGGCTCGCCACGCAGGCAGGCAGCGCCGCCTCGATCTTCGGCATCGGCAACGGCTCGAGGATCACGCCGGTGGAGAACGGCAGCACTTCGCCCGGCTTGCAGCCGATGGCGGCCGCCACCCAGTCGCAGGACAGCCGTGCATCGGCCAGCCCCCGCACTCCGGTACCGCAGTTCGCATTGCCGGCGTTGACCAGCAACGCGCGCACCTCGCCGCCCAGCGCCAGGTGCTCGCGGCAGACCTGCACCGGGGCCGCGGCGAAGCTGTTCTGGGTGAACACGCCAGCCACCCGGGTGCCCGGCGCGAGCCGTACCAGCATCAGGTCGCGCCGGCCCGCCTTGCGGATGCCGGCTTCTGCGAAGCCGAGTTCGACGCCGGCGACCGGCGACAGGGAGGCGGGATCCGGCGGGGACAGATTGACGGGCATCGCTTCAGTTCCTCTCGATCGAACAGTTGCGCCATGCGCTGCACGGGGCAGCGCTGGCAGACCGCTCGCCAGGGCCGGCGGCGGACGGCCGCCTGGCCCGCTGGCTCAGCTCAGACGGCCGTGGCAGACCTTGTACTTCTTGCCGGAGCCGCACGGGCAGGGATCATTGCGACCGACTTTCTGCCCGGGCCGCACGAACGGTGCTGCGCGCTCACCGGTCTCCGACTCGGCATCGGGATACGCCGGCAGTTCGGCCGCGCCGACCGGCTCGGCCGCCAGGGCTTCGGTCGCCTCGGCATGCTGGTAGGTCACGTTATGCAGCTGCGCCGGCTCGTCCACGCGCGCCACTTCCTCCGCACTGCGGATCTGCACCAGCATCAGCGTGCGGGTGACGTCCGCCTTGATACGATCGAGCATGTCGCTGAACATGGTGAACGCATCGGACTTGTATTCCTGCTTCGGGTTCTTCTGCGCATAGCTGCGCAGGTGGATGCCCTGGCGCAGGTGGTCGAGCGCCGACAGGTGCTCGCGCCAGTGCGAATCGAAGCTCTGCAGCATCACCGCGCGCTCATACTGGCGCATCACCGGCGGCTCGACGCTGGTGGTCTTCGCCTCATACTGGGCAGTGGCGGCGGCCAGCACGCGCTCGGTCAGCGTCGCCTCGTCGAGGTTGTCTTCCGCCTCGAGCCACTGCGACACCGGCACCTCGAAGTTGAACTCCGAGGCGAGGAACTTCTCGAGCCCGTGGCCATCCCACTGCTCGTGCACGCTGCCGGGCGGCACATACTGGCCGACGGCCGCGCGCAGCACGTCCTCGCGCATCGCCGTCACGCTCTCGAGCATGTCGCCGGAGGCGAGCAATTCGTCGCGCTGCTGGTAGATGACCTTGCGCTGGTCGTTCGACACGTCGTCGTACTCGAGCAGCTGCTTGCGGATGTCGAAGTTGCGGGCCTCGACCTTGCGCTGGGCGTTCTCGATCGCGCGCGTCACCCACACATGCTCGATCGCCTCGCCCTCGGGCAACTTCAGCCGGGTCATGATCGCGGCCACACGGTCGGACGCGAAGATGCGCAGCAGCGGGTCTTCCAGGGACAGGTAGAAGCGGCTGGAACCCGGGTCGCCCTGCCGGCCCGAACGGCCGCGCAACTGGTTGTCGACGCGGCGCGACTCGTGGCGCTCGGTACCGATGATGTGCAGGCCGCCGGCGGCGATCACCTGCTCGTGCATCGCCTGCCATTCGGTGCGCAGCGTGGCGATGCGCGCTTCCTTCGCCGCCTCGTCGAGGCCAGCATCGGCGCGAACCTTGTCGATCTCGCGCTCGACGTTGCCGCCGAGCACGATGTCGGTGCCGCGGCCAGCCATGTTGGTCGCGATGGTGATCATCTTCGGGCTGCCCGCCTGCGCCACCACGTCGGCCTCGCGCGCATGCTGCTTCGCGTTGAGCACCTGGTGCGGCAGCTTCTGCTTCTCGAGCAGCTTCGACACCAGCTCGGAGGTCTCGATCGAGGTGGTACCGACCAGCACCGGCTGACCGCGTTCATGGCAGTCGCGGATGTCGGCGATCACCGCGTCGTAACGCTCCTTCGACGTCCGGAACACCTGGTCCATGTTGTCCTTTCGGATCATCGGACGGTGCGTCGGGACGATCACGGTCTCCAGGCCGTAGATGTCCTTGAACTCGTAGGCTTCGGTATCCGCCGTGCCGGTCATGCCGGACAGCTTCGAATACATGCGGAAGTAGTTCTGGAAGGTGATCGACGCGAGCGTCTGGTTCTCCTTCTGGATCGACACGCCTTCCTTCGCCTCGACCGCCTGGTGCAGGCCGTCGGACCAGCGCCGGCCGGCCATCAGGCGGCCAGTGAACTCGTCGACGATGATCACCTCGTCGTTCTGAACGACGTACTGCTGGTCGCGCAGGAACAGGCTATGGGCACGCAGCGCGGCATTGAGGTGGTGCATCAGCTGGATGTTCGCCGCCGCGTACAGGCTGGAGCCACCCTCGAGCAGGCCGGCGGCGGCCATCAGCTCCTCGGCATGCTCGTGGCCGGCCTCGGACAGGATGATCTGGTGCTGCTTCTCGTCGACCCAGTAGTCGCCCTCGCCCTCTTCCTCCTTCTGGCGGACGAGCTTCGGCACGATCACGTTGACCTTGTTGTAGAGGTCGGTCGTATCGTCGGCCTGGCCGGAGATGATCAGCGGGGTACGCGCCTCGTCGATCAGGATCGAATCGACCTCGTCGACGACCGCGTAGTAGAGGGGCCGCTGCCGCTTGTCGGCGAGCTGGTACTCCATGTTGTCACGCAGGTAGTCGAAGCCGAACTCGTTGTTCGTGCCGTACGTGATGTCGGCGCCGTAGGCGGCCTTCTTGTCGCCGGTCTCCTGCTGGCTCAGGATCACGCCGACCTCCAGGCCGAGGAACCGGTACAGGCGCCCCATCCAGTCGGCATCGCGCTGCGCCAGGTAGTCGTTGACAGTGACCACGTGCACGCCCTTGCCGGCCAGCGCATTGAGGTAGGCGGGCAGCGTGGCCATCAGCGTCTTGCCTTCGCCGGTGCGCATCTCGGCGATCTTGCCGTTGTGCAGCACCATGCCGCCGATCAGCTGGACGTCGAAATGGCGCATCCCGAGCACCCGGGTCGCCGCCTCGCGCACCACCGCGAATGCCTCGGGCAGCATTGCATCGACGGATTCGCCGTTGGCCACCCGCGCCTTGAACGTCGCCGTCTTCGCCGCGAGTTCGGCATCGGTCAATGCCTTCATCGACGGTTCCAGCGCGTTGATGCGCACGACCGTCTGGCCGTAGCTCTTGAGCAGCCGCTGGTTGCGGCTGCCGAACATCTTCTTGAGGAGGTTTGAGAACATCGGTCGCTGCTGGAGGGTTGCCGGGGGCGGCCCGGTTGGCCGGGAAACTCCCTAGTTTAACCGGGTAGACCCTCTTGAAAGCGGACCAACCGCCGGATTCGTCGAGATTGCGGGCGCCAGGCCCGATTTCACCCCCCGGCCGGAGGCCGGCGCGAGGTAAGGCCGGGCGGACCGGCCGCTCAGCCGGTGGTCTTCAGGAAACGGTTCGGGTTCTGCGCGAGGCCGCGGTGCCGCACCTCGAAATGCAGGTGCGGGCCGGTGGAGCGTCCGGTCGAACCCACGTCGGCGATCCGGTGGCCGCGCCGCACCACGTCGCCCACCCGCACATGCAGCAGCGAGGCATGGGCGTAACGGGTCACCAGGTCGTTGCCGTGGTCGATCTCGACCATGTTGCCATACTGGGCATGGAATTCCGCCACCGTCACGACACCGCTGGCGGCAGCGACGATCGGCGTGCCAGGCTCGGCGAAGAAGTCGACACCATCGTGGAACGTATTGCGGCCGGTGAACGGATCGATCCGCCATCCGAAATTGGACGAGAACTGGCCGGTGGACACCGGAAGACCGCTCGGCACGAACGTGCGCCGCGCGAAATCCATGCTGACGATCGACTCGATGATGCCCAGCCGTTCGGCGCGGTCATCCACCTGACGAGAAAGAAGGTCGAGTTTCTGCCCGAGTTCGCCGACCGACAGTTCGCGCGGGATCGCGGCGCCCGGGCCCGGCGCGACCGCCGGACCGGCCGCAGCGCCCCGCCCGGTGGACAGGGACGGCAGTGCGCCGCCGCGCCCGGGCGCCTGGTCGAACATGAATTCCTGCGGCTTGAAGCCGGCGCTGCGGGCGAGCCGCTCGCCGAGCGTGTCCAGACGCAGCAGGCGCGCCTGCATCTCGCCCAGGCGCGTGGCCATCATGTCGATGCTCTCGCGCAGCACCACCTGGCCGTCGTCGGCAGGCGCCGCGGCCTGTTCACCGAACAGGGACTGGCCGCCGAAACGGCCCACTGCAGCATGCGCACCGGTCACCAGAATGGCAATGAACAGGCACAGCAAGGCCAGGAGTCCTGCAGCCTGGTACCCGTTCAGTGCTATCGTTTTTCCGCTACCAAGATTTCCTGAAACGATGATGACGTTCAATTGTTCGATCTCCGCTTCGTCCAGCCCGCACTGCCACGGCACGGCGAGGTGCGGGCGGCCCTGCTCGATGGCTGGGCCCCGATGACCTCGCGTTCGGTCGGCGACTTCGTGCAGTCGGAAGACCGACTGCGGGTCCTGCACGGAGAAGCCCGGCGCCTCGGGAGGCTGCAGGCTCGACTGGACGAACTGCTTCCGGTTTGGGTTTCGGGTTGTGTTTCGGTCGCCGCTGTGCGCGACGGCGTACTGACAATCGTGACTTCGAGCCCTGCAGTAGCGACCTCGGTGAGCCAGATGACACCAAGGCTGGCGGCAGAAATCCGCAAAAACGAGGCGCAGGTTACGTCAATCAAAGTCGTGTTGCAACCAGGCGACGCCCGCGCACCTGCGGCGGAAGGATTGCCGCCACCGGCACCGTTATCGGCGCAGGCACAGGCAGACTTGATGCGATTGGCGGCGAATGTCAGCGATCAGCGGCTGAAAAAGGCCCTGCAGTCGCTCGGAACGCGAAAAAAGGGGCCCCGCTGATACAAAGCTGACAGCGCCGCGCTGGCCCTGGAGGGGCTCAGACGGCGAGGATCACCCGCTCCAGGATCAGCAGCAGGGACATCGCGAGCAGGAACACGACGCAGAACTTGAACGTGTTCCAGGCGAACACCCGGTAGCGGCGCTGCCCGGTGAACACGTACAGGACCAGCGAGACGCCGATCGTGGCGATCACTGCGAACAGGATCAGCCGAAGGACGATCGCCACGGGCGATCAGCCGAAGGCCGGCAGCAGGCGGGCGAAGGCGGGGGCGGTATCCTGCTGGTCGAAGCTCACGGTCTCGAACGCGCTGGCATCGGCAAGCAGTGCGCGCAGCAACTGGTTGTTCATGGCATGGCCGGTCTTGTGCCCGGTGAAGGCACCGATCAGCGGATGGCCGAGCAGGTAGAGGTCGCCGACGCAGTCCAGGACCTTGTGCTTCACGAATTCGTCGGCGTAGCGCAGGCCGTCCGGGTTGAGCACCCGGTACTCGTCCATGACCACGGCGTTGTCGAGCGTGCCGCCCAGCGCCAGCCCCTGGGCGCGCATCGCTTCCACGTCCTGCATGAAACCGAAGGTACGTGCCCGGCTGACTTCGCGCAGGTACGACTGCTCGGCGAAATCGATGGTCGCCTTGTTGCCCGAACGTTCGAACACCGGGTGCTGGAAGTCGATCGACAGCGTGATGCGGAACCCCTCGAACGGGTCCAGTCGGGCGACCTTGTCGCCCTGCACCAGCTCGACCGGCTTGAGTACGCGGACGAAGCGCTTCGCCACCGGCTGTTCTTCAATGCCCGCAGACTGGACCAGGAACACGAATGGCCCGGCGCTGCCGTCCATGATCGGCAGTTCGGGGCCGGACAGGTCGACATGCAGGTTGTCGATGCCGAGCCCGGCCAGCGCGGACATCAGGTGTTCGATCGTCCAGACCTTGTTCTCGCCCTCGCCCAGGCAGGTCGCCAGGCGGGTATCCGTCACCCCGTGCGCAAGCGCCGGCAAGTCGGCCGCACCGGGGAGGTCAGTCCGGTGGAACACGATCCCGGTATCGGGCGCAGCCGGACGCAAGGTCATGTCGACCTTGTGGCCTGTATGCAGGCCGACGCCGGTTGTGCTGATCTTCGTCTTGAGGGTGCGTTGTCTGAGCATTCCTGTTGTCCGACCTTGGACAGATATCGAAGCCAAGCCTTCTATGTTAACGCCTATCCGGGCATCGAAACCGGGAAAACGGGGATGCCCGGCGCATCCCCGCTTCCTCTGCAGCCCTGCCCGCTCAGTCAGCCTGCTTGCGCAGGAACGCGGGGATGTCGTACATCTCCAGCCCCGACTGCTTGAGCGCCTCGACCGTCGCGGTCGCATCCCGCGTCTTGCGCCGGAAAACCACCGGCACGTCGAGTTCACCGTAGTTGACGCCGGAGGCAGCAGCCCCGGCGCCGTGCGCAACCATTTCGACCGGGACGTTGTCCGTTCCGGTCTTCACGACAGTGAACGCCTTGGGCTGGGCGCGGTTGACCGCATTGCCGAGCCCGGTGGCAACGATGGTGACCCGGATCGAGTCGCCCATCTCATCGTCGAACACCGAACCGACGATGGTGGTGGCGTCGTCGGCGAGGAATTCGCTCACCGTCTCCATCACCTCATGGATCTCGCCCAGCTTCAGCTTCGAGGCCGCGCCCGAGACGTTGACCAGCACGCCGCGCGCGTTGTTGAGGTCGATGTTCTCCAGCAGCGGGCAGGCGACTGCCTGCTCGGCGGCGATCTTGGCGCGGTCGACGCCGGAGGCGCTGCCCGAACCCATCATCGCGATGCCGGTCTCGGACATCACCGTGCGCACGTCGGCGAAGTCGACGTTGATCATGCCCGGCAGCGTGATGATCTCGGCAATGCCGGCCACCGCGCCGTGCAGCACCTCGTTGGCCGCCTTGAACGCGTCCTGCATCGTCACGTCTGCGCCAAGCACTTCCATCAGCTTGTCGTTCGGGATCACGATCAGCGAGTCGACGAACTGCGACAGCGCCTCGATGCCTTCCTGGGCGACGCGTACCCGCTTGCGCTCGAAGGTGAACGGCTTGGTCACCACGGCGATGGTCAGGATGCCCATCTCCTTGGCGATCTCGGCCACCACCGGGGCTGCGCCGGTGCCGGTGCCGCCGCCCATGCCGGCGGTCAGGAACAGCATGTCCGCACCGCGGATCGCCTCGGCGATGCGCTCGCGGTCCTCGATCGCGGCCTGACGCCCGATCTCGGGGTTCGCACCTGCGCCCAGTCCCTTGGTCAGGGCGCTGCCCAGGTGCAGCTGGTTCTTCGACTGGCAGCGCTTGAGCGCCTGCGCATCGGTGTTCGCGCAGATGAACTCCACGCCGTGGACGCCACTGAGGACCATGTGGTCGACCGCATTGCCGCCGCAGCCGCCCACGCCGATCACCTTGATCACCGCCTCTTGATTCGACGAATCGAGAATCTCGAACATCGACTTCTCCTCTTGCCGGGTTGAACTCATGTTGTTTGCTTCAGATACATCTGCTGCCATGCTGCCGTCGCGTTGCTTCACCTTCTACCGGGCCCCCGCCACTGCGGGTGCCTCAGAAATTCCCCTGGAACCATCCCTTCAGGCTGGCCAGTGCGTTGCCGACCGGTCCGCGCGATGCGCGCGAGGTCGACATGCGCATCACCTGCCGCTGCCCGGCCACCAGCAGCCCGACGCCGGTGGCGAAGCGCGGCGTGCGCACCACCTCGGACAGGCCGCCTGAGTACTGCGGGACGCCTGCCCGCACCGGCATGTGGAAGACCTCCTCGCCGAGCTCGACCATGCCGAGCATCGCCGCGCTGCCGCCGGTGATGACGATGCCCGAGGACAGCAGTTCCTCGTATGCGGTGCGGCGCAGTTCGGCCTGCACCAGCGAATAGAGCTCCTCGACCCGCGGCTCGATCACCTCGGCCAGCGTCTGGCGCGACATTTCGCGCGCGCCGCGGTCGCCGACGCCGGGCACCTCGACCATCTCGCGTGCGTCGGCGAGCTTTGCGAGGGCGCATCCATAGCGGACCTTGATGTCTTCGGCATCCTTGGTCGGGGTGCGCAATGCCATTGCTATGTCGTTGGTGATCTGGTCGCCCGCGATCGGTATCACCGCGGTGTGGCGAATCGCGCCTTGCGAGAAAACCGCGATGTCGGTCGTGCCACCGCCGATGTCGACCAGGCAGACGCCAAGGTCCTTCTCGTCATCGGACAGCACAGCCCAGGCCGAAGCCAGCGGCTGCAGGATCAGGTCCGAGACCTCCAGCCCGCAGCGGCGCACGCACTTGACGATGTTCTGCGCCGCCGACACCGCACCGGTGACGATGTGCACCTTGACCTCGAGCCGGACGCCGCTCATGCCTAGTGGCTCGCGCACGTCCTCCTGTCCGTCGATGATGAATTCCTGGTTCAGGATGTGCAGGATCTGCTGGTCGTTCGGGATGCTGACCGCCTTCGCGGTCTCGATCACGCGATCGACGTCGGTCTGGGTGACCTCCTTGTCCTTGATCGCGACCATGCCGTGCGAGTTGAAGCTCTTGATGTGGCTGCCGGCGATGCCTGCGTAGACATCCTTGATCTTGCAGTCGGCCATCAGCTCGGCTTCCTCGAGCGCGCGCTGGATAGAGTGCACGGTCGAATCGATGTTGGCGACCACGCCCTTCTTCAGCCCGCGCGAAGGATGCTGTCCCATGCCGATGATCTCGAGCTCGCCATCCGGCTTCACCTCGGCGACGATCGCCACGATCTTTGAGGTGCCGATGTCGAGGCCGACGATCAGGTTCTTGCTGTCTCGGATCTTGCTCATGACCGGCGCTCCACAGGTTTCGGTTCGACGCTGCGCGGACTCGGCCTGCCGTCGCTGCGCCTGTCCCTCTCGGGCTCGCGCACGTCGCTGATGCGCACCGCGAAGCCGTTCGGGTATCGGAGGTCGACATAGTCCAGGCGCGTGGACACTGGTGCCACCGTGCCCTCGTACACCGACAGGAAGGTCGCCATCCGTTCGTTGACCTGGTCGCGGCCCAGCTTGAGCACCAGCCCGCTGGTGAGCCTGAGCTCCCAGGCCCGGCGCGGCGACAGGGTGATCTCGGCCGGCGCCTGGCGTACCCGCGCCAGCTCGTCGCGGAAGACGGTGTAGCGGCTCGCGATCTCGGCTGCGCTGCCGGGCGGGCCGTTGAACACCGGCAGCTTCGCATCCGACGCCGCGGAGAACACCTCGCCGTGCGTATTGACGAGCCCGGAATCGCCCCAGCGGGCGATCGCGACATGCTCGTCCAGGACCACGTGCAGCCGGTCGGGCCAGACCCGACGGACTTCCACCCTGCGCACCCACGGCAGCCGCTCGAACGCCTTGCGCGCACCGGCAAGATCGACGGTGAAGAAGTTGCCGGTGAGCTGCTTGCGCACTGTGGTCTCGACCTGCTCGCGGGTCACGTTCTGCAGTTCGCCAAGCACGCGTACTTCCTTCATCGGGAAGATCGGCAGGTGGATCACCAGGAAGAACAGCGCGTACAGGCCGAGCACGGTCGCGAGGCCGTACAGCGTATTCGCTGCCGCATTGAGCAGCGCGGGCTGGTCCCAGGCGTCAGCCAGCATGGGCCATCTCCAGGATGCGCAGCACCAGCTGCTCGAACGACAGGCCGGCCTGGCGCGCAGCCATCGGCACCAGGCTATGGCCTGTCATGCCGGGCGAGGTATTCATCTCCAGCATCTGCACGGACCCGTCGTCGCGCAGGATCAGGTCGGCGCGGCCCCAGCCCTCGCAGCCGAGCAGCGCCGCCGCGCGCATCGTCAGCGCCTGGATCTCGGCTTCCTTCGCCGCGTCCAGCCCGCTCGGGCAGTGGTAGCGCGTTTCGTCGCTGAAGTACTTGTTCTGGTAGTCGTAGTTGCCCTGCGGCGCCTCGATGCGGATCAGCGGCAGCGCCTGCTCGCCAAGGAAGCCGGCGGTCAGTTCGCGCCCGGCGATGAACGCCTCGGCCAGCACCAGCGGGTCGAACGCGGCCGCGTGCTCCCAGGCCGCGCGCACCTGGGAAACGTCGGTCACCTTGGTCAGGCCGAGGGTCGAGCCTTCCCGTCCGGGCTTGACGATCATCGGCAGCCCGACCCTGGCGACGACCGCCGCGGGATCGGAAGCCTCGGTCAGCACGTCCCAGGCCGGGGTCGGTATGCCGCCCGCCACCCAGACCATCTTCGTGCGCAGCTTGTCCATCGCCAGCGCGGAGGCAGCCACGCCGCTGCCGGTATAGGGGATACCCATCAGTTCGAGCGCGCCCTGTACCGTGCCGTCCTCGCCGTAGCGGCCATGCAGCGAGATGAACGCGCGCTGGAATCCGCTGGTCGAGAGCTCGAATACGCTGCGCTCGGCGGGGTCGAACGGATGCGCATCGACGCCCAGCGAACGCAGCGCGGCCAGCACTGCATTGCCCGAGAGCAGCGAGATCTCGCGCTCCGCGCTGCGGCCGCCGAGCAGCACCGCCACCTTGCCGAACTTCGACATGCCGTCCATCAAGCGTCCCCCACGATCCGGACCTCGGGCACGAGGTCGACCCCGGCCTGCTGCAGCACCCGTCCGCGCACGGCCTCGACCAGCGCCTCGATGTCCGCCGCGCTGGCGCCACCGCGGTTGACGATGAAGTTCGCATGCTTCGTCGACACCTCCGCGCCGCCGATCGCAAGGCCCTTGAGCTCGCACGACTCGATCAGGCGCGCCGCATGGTCGCCGGGTGGATTGCGGAACACGGACCCGGCGTTGGGCTGCTGCAGCGGCTGGGTCGCGATCCGGCGCGACAGGAATTCCTTGATCCGCGCGCGCGCGCGCGCACTGTCGCCGGCCACCAGGCCGATAGTCGCCCGGATGAACCATTCGTCCCGCCCGAGCACCGGCGACAGGCTGCCTCGCCGTGCGCCAGCCGCGAGTTCGACATGCCGGTAACCCAGGTCGAACTCGGCCGGAACCCGCTCGATGCGCAGGCCATCGCGCGTGAGCAGGCTCGCGCCAATCACCCGGTCCCAGGTCTGGCTGCCGTAGCAGCCGGCATTCATCGCCAGCGCGCCGCCCATCGTGCCCGGGATGCCGGCCAGGAACTCCGCGCCCTCCAGCCCGTGCATCGCGGCAAAGCGCGCGACCTTCGGGCAGGCGACGCCTGCATCGAAGCGTATCCGCGTCGGCACGCCGGCGTCGTCCGCGGGCAGCAGTTCCACCGACGACAGCACCCCGTGCAGCAGCACCACGGTGCCACGGAAGCCTCCATCGCGCACCAGCAGGTTGCTGCCCAGCCCGACTACCAGCACCGGTTCAGCCTCTGGCAGCGTTTGCATGAAGCTCGCCAGGTCGTCGAGATCGGCCGGGATGTAGACCCGGTCGGCCCGTCCGCCGGCGCGCCAGCTCACATGCCTGGACATCGCCACGTCGCTGCGCAGCTCGCCGCGCAGCGGTTGCGTCGGGGCCGGCATGAACTGGACGGGTTCGGCCATGTTCATTCCGCCCCCTGCCCGAGTGCGCGCAGCCGGGCCGGCACGCCGCCGATCGAGCCGGCACCCATCGTCAGCACGACGTCGCCGGGCTTGACGAACGACGCGATCGCAGCCGGCAGTTCGGCGACCGTCTCGGCGAACACCGGTTCGACCTTGCCGCCGACGCGTACCGCCCGCGCCAGCGCGCGGCCGTCGGCAGCGACGATCGGCGCCTCGCCGGCGGCATAGACCTCGGTGAGCACCAGCGCATCCACCGTCGACAGCACGCGCACGAAATCCTCGAAACAGTCGCGGGTGCGCGTGTAGCGGTGCGGCTGGAACGCGAGCACCAGCCGACGCCCGGGGAAGGCACCGCGCGCGGCGGCAAGCGTCGCGGCCATCTCGACCGGGTGGTGGCCGTAGTCGTCGACCAGCGTGAACGAGCCACCGCCGCCCGGCACCTCGACATCGCCCCAGCGCTGGAAGCGACGGCCGACGCCGCGGAACTCTGCCAGGGCGCGCACGATGGCCGCATCGTCGACGCCGACTTCCATGCCGACCACGATCGCGGCCAGCGCGTTCTGCACGTTATGCACGCCGGGCAGGTTGAGCATCACCTCCAGTTCCGGCAAGGTCGTGCCGTTCACCCGCGCGACCTTGAATCGCATCTGTCCGCCCTCGATGTGCTCGATCGAGTGCGCGCGCACCTGTGCACCCTCGGCCAGCCCGTAGGTGGTCACCGGCTTGGTCACCCGCGGCAGGATCTCGCGCACGTTGGCGTCATCGATGCACAGCACCGCGTTGCCGTAGAACGGCAGGTGCTGCAGGAAGTCGACGAACGCCTGCTTCAGGCGGCCGAAATCCTGGCCGTAGGTCTCCATGTGGTCGGCGTCGATGTTGGTGACGACCGAGACCACCGGGGTCAGGTACAGGAAGGACGCGTCCGACTCGTCGGCCTCGGCCACCAGGAATTCGCCGCTGCCCAGCTTGGCATTGCTGCCTGCCGCTTCCAGGCGACCGCCGATCACGAAGGTCGGGTCCAGGCCGCCCTCGGCGAGCACGCTGGCGATCAGGCTGGTGGTGGTGGTCTTGCCATGCGTGCCGGCGATCGCGATGCCCTGCTTGAGGCGCATCAGCTCGGCCAGCATCAGCGCCCGCGGCACGATCGGGGTGCGCGAGGCGCGCGCGGCGACCAGTTCCGGGTTGTCCTCCTTCACCGCGGTGGACACCACCAGCGCGTCGGCACCCGCCGCGTTGGCCTCGGCATGGCCGATATCGACGCGGATGCCGACCTTCTGCAGCCGGCGGGTGGTCGCGCTATCGGCGAGGTCGGAGCCGCTGACCGAATAGCCGAGGTTGGCCAGCACCTCGGCGATGCCCGACATGCCGCTGCCACCGATGCCGACGAAATGCACGTGGCGGACCTTATGCCGCATCGGCCACCTCCATGCAGACCTGCGCGACGCGCCGCGTCGCATCGGGTTTCGCCACCTCGCGGGCGCGTTCGGCCATCGCCAGAAGCCCCGCGCGGTCGATTGCGTCGATCCGGCTGGCCAGCAGCGCGGGCGTGAGCTCGGCCTGCGGGATCAGCCAGGCCGCGCCGCGCTCGACGAGGAACCGCGCGTTCACCGTCTGGTGGTCGTCGACCGCATGCGGGAACGGCACCAGCACCGAGGCCAGGCCAGCGCAGGCCAGTTCCGCGACGGTAGTGGCACCGGCGCGCGCGATGACCAGGTCCGCCTCGGCATAGCGCGATGCCATGTCGTCGATGAACGGCAGCAGCGTGGCCTCGACGCCAGCCTTTGCATAGCGCTCCTGCAGTGCACCCAGGTGGTCGCGCCCCGACTGGTGCACCACGATCGGCCGCCGTTCGGCCGGCAGCAGGGCGAGGGCTTCGGGCACGCAGGTGTTGAGCGCCTGCGCGCCCAGGCTGCCGCCGATCACCAGCAGGCGCAGCGGACCCTCGCGGCCGGCGAAGCGCTCGGCCGGGGCGGCGATCGTCGTGATCGCCTCGCGCACCGGGTTGCCGGTCCACTCGGAAGCCACCGCATTGCCCAGGGCGTCGGGGAACGCGCACAGCACCCGGTCGGCGATACGCGCCAGCACGCGGTTGGCCAGGCCGGGCACCGAGTTCTGCTCGTGTACCACGAGCGGCCGGCGCAGCAGCGAAGCCATCATGCCGCCGGGGAAAGCGATGTAGCCGCCCATGCCCAGCACCACGTCCGGACGACGGCGGAAGATCACCCGCGCGCACTGCCAGAACGCCAGGTTCAGGTCGAACGGCAACCGCGCCAGGCGCAGCAGGCCCTTGCCGCGCACGCCACCGAAGCGCACCGGCTCGATCTCGAAGCCGTACTGCGGCACGATCGACGATTCCATGCCGCCTGGCGAACCGAGCCAGACCACGTTCCAGCCCGCGCTGCGCAGCCACTGCGCGACCGCCAGCGCCGGGAAGATATGGCCGCCGGTGCCACCGGCCATCACCATGAGGGTGCGCGGTGCGCTCATGCCGGCACCTCCGCCAGGCAGCCACCCATGCACGAGAACGGCCGTCCGTGCCCGCCAGCACTCGCCTTGCCGTCGATCCCCGCTGGCGCGGGGCCCCTCGCCGGGTGGCTCATGCTGGCATCCCCTTCATCAACCTGCGGTTCTCGTAATCCACGCGCAGGAGCAATGCGAGGGCGAGGCAGTTGGCGAGCACCGCGCTGCCGCCGAAGGACAGCATCGGCAGCGTCAGCCCCTTGGTCGGCAGCACGCCCATGTTCACGCCCATGTTGATCAACGCCTGCGCGGAGATCCACAGGCCGACGCCCTGTGCGACCAGCGCCTGGAAGCTGCGCTCCAGGCGTGCAGCCTGGGCACCGATCGAGAACGCACGCCAGGCGATCCATGCAAACAGCCCGATCACGCCGGCAACGCCGACGAAGCCGAGCTCCTCGGCGATCACCGCTAGCACGAAATCGGTGTGGGCCTCCGGCAGGTAGAACAGCTTCTCGACGCTGGCACCCAGACCGACGCCGAGCCACTCGCCGCGCCCGAATGCGATCAGCGCATGGGAGAGCTGGTAGCCCTTGCCGAACGGATCGGCCCACGGGTCCATGAAGCCGATGATGCGCTGCAGCCGGTAGGGCGAGGTGACGATCAGGGTGACGAAGCCGGCGACCAGCAGAACCAGCAGGCCGGCGAACACGCGCCAGTTCATGCCGCCGAGGAACATGATGCCCATCGCAATCAGCATGATCACGAAGAACGCGCCGAAATCGGGCTGGCGCAGAAGCAATGCGCCGGTGAACAGCATCACCAGCAGCATCGGCAGGAAACCCTTCTTCAGGCTGTCGACGTAGGCGGCCTTGCGCACGGTGTAGTCGGCTGCGTAGACCACCGCGAACAACTTGACCAGTTCGGACGGCTGCAGGTTGATCACCACCAGCGGCAGCCAGCGGCGGGCACCATTCACCTCGCGGCTGACGCCGGGCACCAGCAGCAGCACCAGCAGCAGGACGCCGAACCCGAACAGCCAGGGCGCGAAGCGCTGCCACAGCGTGGTCGGAATCTGGAACGCGACCATCGCGGCGACCAGGCCGATGGCGACGAACGCCGACTGCCGCACCAGGTAGAAGTGCGCACGGTTGCCGGTGAAGCGCCCCGCTTCGGCGATCGCGATCGAGGCCGAGTAGACCATCACGATGCCTATGGCCATCAGCAGCAGCACCGACCAGACCAGGCTCTGGTCGTAGTCGGCCATCACCCGCCGCGGGCGTTCGGCCTCGTAGTAGATCGCGCTCACGTCCCGTCCTTCCTGGCCGGCACGCGCGACGGCGCGAGCGCGCTGACCACCTTCAGGAACACCTGCGCGCGATGCACGTAGTTGCGGAACATGTCGAAGCTGGCGCAGGCCGGCGACAGCACGACTGCGTCGCCGCTGCGCGCGAGTTCCCGTGCGCGCGCCACGGCGGCGTCGAGCGACTCCGCGCGCTCCACCGGCACGTCGATGCCCTGCAGTGCCTGGGCGATGCGCCCGGCGTCCGCACCGATCAGCACGACTGCACGCGCAGCCTGCGCCACCACCGGCGCGAGCGGCGAGAAGTCCTGCCCCTTGCCGTCGCCGCCAGCGATCAGCACGACGGGCTTCGGGAAGCCGGCCAGCGCAGCCACGGTCGCCCCGACGTTGGTGCCCTTCGAATCGTCGTAGTAGCAAACGCCGTCGACCTCCGCGATGCATTGCATCCGGTGCGGCAGGCCGCGGAAGCCACGCAGCGCCTCGAGCAGCGCCGGATACGGCAGGTCGATCGCGCGCGCCAGCGCCAGCGCCGCCAGCGCGTTGGCGACGTTGTGCATCCCCGGCACCGGCAGCTCCCGGACCGGCATCAGGCGCGCAGCGCCCTGCGCGAGCCACGGGCCGTCGCCGGCAGGCGCAGCCACGACACCCCATTCCAGGTCGGAACCGGGATGCCCGGTACCGAACGAATGCAGCGCCCGGCCGTCGATGCGCATGCCCATCGATGCCGGATCGTCGCGGTTGAGCACCTGGATGCCCTCGCCCTGGAAGATGCGCGCCTTGGCCGCGCCGTAGGCCGCGATGCCAGGATAGCGGTCCAGGTGGTCTTCGGACAGGTTGAGCATCGTCGCCGCGTCGGCGGCCAGGCTAGACGTCGACTCGAGCTGGAACGACGACAGCTCGAGCACGATCGCCTGCGGCGGCCGGCTACCGGCTTCGATCTCGCCGAGTGCATCGAGCACCGGCAGGCCGATGTTGCCGGCCACCAGCGTGTCCAGCCCGGCACGGCGCGCCATCTCGCCCGCCATCTCGGTCACCGTGCTCTTGCCGTTGGTGCCGGTGATCGCGATCGTCTTCGTGCCGGGCATCAGCGAGTGGCGGTGGCGCGCGAAGATCTCGATGTCACCCAGGACGGGGATACCGCGTGCAAGCGCCCTCGCTACCGCCGGTTCGGTTCGAGGCACGCCCGGCGACAGCGCGATCCAGTCGAAGCCATCGAGCGCCGAGGATGCGATCGCGCCGAGGTGCAGCGACACGTCGGGCAGCGCGGAGCGCAGCTCGCGCGCACCGGGCGGATCGTCGCGCGTGTCCCAGGCCTCGACCGCCGCGCCGTGGCGCACGAGGAAGCGCACGCAGGACACGCCGGTCGCGCCAAGCCCGACCACGGCGACGCGTTCGGCCTCATGCCGTCGTCCCGCCGTGCCCGCTCCGATCGCACGTGCGGCGGAGCTTGCGGGGGAGGCGGGGCGGGCGGTCGTCATCGCGTGCTCAGCGCAGCTTCAGCGTGGACAGGCCGGCGAGTACCAGCAACGCGGTGATGATCCAGAAGCGAACCACGACCTGGTTCTCCTTCCAGCCCTTGAGTTCGTAGTGGTGGTGCAGCGGCGCCATCCGGAAGATCCGCTTGCCGGTGAGCTTGAACGAGGCGACCTGCAGCACCACCGACAGCGTCTCGACCACGAAAACGCCGCCCATCACGAATAGCACGATCTCCTGCCGGGTGATCACCGCGATCGTGCCCAGCGCGGCGCCGAGCGCCAGCGCACCGACATCGCCCATGAAAACCGCGGCCGGGTAGGCGTTGAACCAGAGGAAGCCCAGTCCGGCCCCGGCGATCGCCGCGCAGAACACGGTGAGCTCTCCCGCTCCCGGGATCATCGGGAAGCCGAGGTACTTCGCGAACACCACGTTGCCGGCGACGTAGGCGAAGATGCCGAGCGCCGAGCCGATCATCACCGTAGGCAGGATCGCCAGCCCGTCGAGCCCGTCGGTCAGGTTCACCGCATTGCTGGTACCGACGATCACGAAGTAGGTCAGCACCACGAAGCCGATCGCGCCCAGCGGATAGGCGAAGTTCTTGAAGAACGGCACGATCAGCTCGGTCTGTGCCGCGCTGCCGCTCCAGGCGAGGAAGATCGCGGCCGACAGCCCGATCACCGACTGCCAGAAGTACTTGGCGCGCGCGGACAGGCCCTTCGGGTTGCGATAGACGACCTTGCGGTAGTCGTCGACCCAGCCGACCACGCCGAAGCCCAGCATCACCACCAGCACCACCCAGACGAAGCGGTTGGTCAGGTCGGCCCAGAGCAGGACGGTGACGGCGATGGAAACCAGGATCAGCGCGCCACCCATCGTCGGCGTACCGCTCTTGGCCAGGTGCGACTTCGGGCCGTCGTCGCGAACCGACTGTCCGATCTTGTAGAGCGTGAGCTTGCGGATCATCGCCGGGCCGACCATCAGGCAGATGAACACGGCGGTGATCGTCGCCAGCATCGCGCGCAACGTGAGGTAGCTGAACACGTTGAACGCGCGTTCGTACTGGGTCAGCCACTGGGCGAGGGCGAGCAGCATCGGTCAGTGCGCTCCCTCGACGGGCGCAGCGGCGAGCTGGGCGACCACGCGCTCCATGCGCATGAAGCGCGAACCCTTCACAAGCACCGTGACCTTCGGATCGAGCACCCGGCGCGCAGCGGCCACCAGCGCATCGATGTCCTCGAAGTGGCGGCCGGGAGCTCCGAAGGCTTCGCTCGCCCGCGCCGCCTGCTCGCCCAGGGTGAGCACCAGGTCGAGCCCGAAGTGCCGGGCGGCAGCACCCACCTCGGCGTGCATCTGCGGTGCGCCGGCACCGAGCTCGCCCATGTCGCCAAGCACCAGCACGCGCACGCCTTCGCGTTCGGCGAGCACTTCGATCGCGGCGAGCGCGCTGTCCGGGTTGGCGTTGTAGCTGTCGTCGATCAGCGTCGAACCTTCGAGTCCGGGCAGCAGTCGCAGTCGCCCCGCAACCGGCCGGAATCCGGCCAGCCCTTTGAGCACGGCGTCCAGGCCGACGCCGCAGGCGATGGTCGCGGCGGTGGCAGCCAGTGCATTGCGCACGTTGTGCAGCCCGGGCACGTTGATGCGTGCCTGCGCCTCGCCGATCGGAGTGCGCAGGCGCAGGTCTGCACCCTCCTCGTCCAGCCGCCAGCGCGCGCTGACCGATGCCGCATGCTCCAGCCCGAAGTCGACGACACCGTGCGTGCCCGCGAGTTCGCGCCAGCGCCCGGCGAAACGATCGTCGGCGTTGATGACCACGGTACCGCCCTGCTTCAGGCCTTCGATGATCTCGCCCTTCGCCTCGGCGATCGCCTCGCGCGAACCCAGGTTCTCGATGTGCGCGACCCCGGCGTTGCCGATCACCACGACGTCGGGGCGGGCGATGCGGGTCAGGCGTGCGATCTCGCCAGGGTGGTTCATGCCCATCTCGATCACCGCATAGCGGTGTGCCGGGTCGACCCTGAGCAGGGTCAGCGGCACGCCGATCTCGTTGTTGAGGTTGCCCAGGGTGGCGAGCACCGAAGCCGAAGCCGCCTTGTCCAAGGCTTCCGGGTCTGCGGTCAGCGCCAGCGGCGTGGTGCCGTGCAGCGCCGCCTCGGCGCGCAGGATGGCGGCGGTCATTTCCTTGATCGTCGTCTTTCCGTTGCTCGCGGTGATCGCCACCAGCGGACCGCGCAGCTGCTCGCGCCGCGCGGCGGCGAGCTGCCCGAGAGCAAGCCGCGTGTCCTCGACCACCACCAGCGGCAGGTCGAGCACATTGCGGACGCGGCCCTCGGCGAGCGGCTGGCTGCCGACCAGGGCTGCGACGGCCCCGGCGCTCGCCGCCTGGCCCAGGAACTCGTGGCCGTCGAAGGTTTCACCGCTGATCGCCACGAACAAGGCGCCGGGCGCGACCCGCCGTCCATCGATGACCACCGACTCGATCGGCACATCCTGGCCGATCAGCCTGCCACCGGTGATGCGCACGACATCGGACAGCTCCATCATCGCCATCGGCTCAGCCTCCCGTTCCTGCGCGCGCGCGCAACGCGTCCGCGGCGACAGATCGATCGTCGAACGGTTGCCGCACGCCCGCGATCTCCTGCCAGGCTTCATGGCCCTTGCCCGCGACCAGCACGATATCGGCCGTTCCGGCCTCCGCCACCGCCAGGGAGATGGCAAGGGCCCGATCTGCCTCGACGCGCAGCATCGAAGGTGCCCGCTCGCCGCGCGCGCCTTCTACCACCGCATCGATGATCCGCGCAGCCGGTTCGCTGCGCGGGTTGTCGCTGGTCACCCAGACCCGGTCGGCGAGCCGCGCCGCGATCGCGCCCATCAGCGGCCGCTTGCCCGGGTCTCGATCGCCACCGCAGCCGAACACGCAGGCCAGCCGGCCACCCTCGGGCAGCGCCTGGCGCAGGGTTTCCAGCGCCTTGGCCAGCGCATCCGGGGTGTGGGCGTAGTCGACGACCACCAGCGGCAGGTCCGCGGATGCACCGACAGACACCCGCTCCATGCGCCCGGCCGGTGCATCGACCGTGGACAGCAGTTCACCCAGCCGCGCGGCATCGACGCCCGAGCAGACCAGAGCACCAGCCGCCGCGAGCAGGTTGGACGCATTGAATTCGCCGAGCAGGCTGCTCGAAACAGGGACCCGGAGCGCGTCCACCGCAATCTCCAGGCGCAACCCGCGACGGTCCAGCCGCAGGTCGTGGCCGGCGAGCGCGCAGCCGGGCTGGTGCAGCCCGAAGCCGAGCACCGGCACGCCGCGCGCAGCAGCGCGGGCAGCGAGCCCGCGCCCGAACGGATCGTCCAGGTTGATCACTGCACGGCCCAGCGCCGGCCAGTGGAACAGCTGCTCCTTCGCCGCGCCGTAGGCCTCGAAGTCCGGGTGGTAGTCGAGGTGGTCGCGCGTGAGGTTGGTGAACACGGCAACGTCGATCTCCACCGAATCGAGCCGGTGCTGGTCGAGCGCGATCGACGAGGCTTCGAGCGCCACGGCCTGCGCCCCCTCGCGCACGAAGCGCGCGAGAGCGGCGTGCAGGGTCACGGCATCCGGCGTCGTGTTGGCCAGCGACTGCATCGAGGCATCGCCGGGATAGCCGGCGCCGAGGGTGCCGACCACCGCACACTTGCGCCCGCTCGCCTGCAGGGCCTGCGCGATCCAGCGCGTGACCGAGGTCTTGCCGTTGGTGCCGGTGACCGCGATCACCGACAGCGCACGCGACGGATGGCCGTACACATGGCTCGCCAGCGCACCCAGCCGGTGCTGCAAGCCTTCCATCGGCAGGTTCGGCACCCGCCAGGACGGATCCCAGCGGAAGCCGCCGGACGCGTCCCAGAGCACGGCGACCGCACCACGCGCGAGCGCCTGCGCGATGAAGGAACGGCCATCGACCGAGCGACCGGGGCAGGCAACGAACACGTCGCCAGGCTGCACCCGGCGGCTGTCGAGCGCGAGCGAGGTCACCGGCAGGCCCAGCGGAACGAGGGTAGCCGGGTCGAAGGCCGGCATGGCGGAAGCATGCGCGGTCACACCTCCTCCTTCACTTCGGCACCCGGCGGCGGCAGCACGATGTTGTTGACCGGTGCGTCATGGGCCACGCCCAGCATGCGCAGCGCACCGGCGGCGATCTGGCTGAACAGCGGGGCAGCGACCTGTCCGCCGTAGTACTGTCCGTTCGAAGGCTCGTCGATCATCACCGCGATGATCACGCGCGGCGCGGAAGCCGGTGCGAAGCCGATGAACGAGGCGACATAGCGCGAGACATAGACGCCGTTCTCGATCTTGCGCGCGGTACCGGTCTTGCCGCCGACCCGGTAGCCGGCCACCTGCGCCCGCGGGGCGGTGCCGCCCGGGCCGGTCGCGAGCTCCAGCATCTCGCGCACCTGGCGCGCCGTCTCGGCGGAGATCACCCGGGTCGCCGGGGGCGGCGTGTCCACGCGAACGATCGAGATCGGCCGCATCTCGCCGTCGGTGGCGAAGATCGAATAGGCGCGCGCGATCTGCAGCAGCGTCACCGACAGCCCGTGGCCGTAGGACATCGTCGCCTGCTCGATCGGCCGCCAGGTTTTCGGCGCGCGCAGGCGGCCATGGCCTTCGCCCGGGAAGCCGACCTTGGTCGGCAGCCCGAAGCCGGCGTCGCTGAACGCCTGCCACAACTGCGCCGGAGGCATTTGCAGGGCGATCTTGGCCGATCCGACGTTGGAAGACTTCTGCAGCACCTGAATGACGTTCAGCGTGCCCAGCGGACTCACGTCGCGTATGGTGGCCGGCCCGATGGTCATCGACCCGGGCGCGGTGTTGATCATGGTCTCCGGACGCACGATGCCGGCTTCGAGGCCGGCGGCGATGGTGAACGCCTTCATCGTCGACCCGGGCTCGTACAGGTCGATGATCGCCCGGTTGCGGGTCTGCTGGCCAGTCAGGTTGCCACGGTTGTTCGGGTTGAACGCCGGCAGGTTGGCGAGCGCGAGCACTTCGCCGGTCTGCACGTCGATCACCACCGCGCTGCCGGCCTTTGCCTTGTGCTGCGCGACCGCGGCCTTCAACTCACGGTAGGCCAGGTACTGGATCTTGCGGTCGATCGACAGCGCAAGGTCGCGCCCCTGCTGCGGCACGCGCAGGCTCTCGATGTCCTCGATGATCTGGCCGCGCTTGTCCCTGAGCACCCGGCGGCTGCCCGGCTTGCCCGCGAGCCATTCCTGGTAGGCGAGCTCGATGCCTTCCTGCCCCTGGTCGTCGACGTTGTTGAAGCCGACCATGTGCGCAGCCACCTCGCCCGCCGGATAGTAGCGGCGGTACTCGCGCTGCAGCACCAGCCCCGGGATCTTCAGCTGCAGCACGCGGGCGGCCTGGTCGGGAGGCATATGACGCTTCAGGAACACGAAGTCGCGGCCGGCCTCGGCCAACCGCTTGCGGATGCCGACGACATCGGTCTCGAGCAGCTTCGCCAGCGCGGCCGCCTGGGCGTCGGTCATCTTCACGTCTTCGCCGCGGTTGGCCGCGACAGACTCGACCGGCGTGGAGATGGCGAGCGGCTCCCCGTCGCGATCCGTGATCACACCACGGTTGGCCGGGATCTCGATCACCCGGGTGAAGCGCGCCTCGCCGCGCGCCTGCAGGAAATCGTCATGCATGCCCTGCAGGAAGAACGCCCGGCCGAGCATGATGGCGAACCCGACCATCACCCCGAAGAGCAACAGCCGGGCCCGTCCGCGCGGCAGCTTCAGCGCGACCTGAGGCACCGACGAGGCGCGCGCGACGCTCACCGCACACCGCCCTGCGCCGGTCGCGCAGCCTTTTCAGCCGCGCCGTCAGCCGCGACCGGCGCGGATGCGGGTGCCGAGGTGCGCGGTCCTGCCGGCTCGCTGCGTGCAACCACCTGCACCTTCGCGGGAACCGGCATCTGCATCTTCAGCTGGGTGAGCGCGACCTTCTCGATGCGTGAGTGCATGGCCCAGGTGCTCTGTTCGAGCTGCAGCTGGCGGAACTCGGTTTCGAGCCGGCGCTGCACCACCTGCTCGCGTTCGAGCTCGGAGAACAGGCGGCGCGCCTTGTGCTGCGACGCGACCGTACCCAGGGCAGAGGCGATGAGCAGCGCAAGCAGGATGAGGTTCACCCGGGTCATCACGCGCTCAATGCTCCACAGGGTCGGCCGCGGCGGCTGGTGCCGCGCGCTCGACCCAGCGCATCACCGCGCTGCGCGCGCGCGGATTGGCCGCGACCTCGGCCGGGTCGGGACGCACCGCCTTGGCGGGTCGCCGGACCAGCGGCGTCGGCATCTCGGCAGCGCGCAGCGGCAGGCGCAGCGGCGGCTGCGCGGGCTGGGCAGCGGCGCGCATGGCCTGCTTGACGATGCGGTCTTCCAGCGAATGGAAGCTGATCACCACGAGGCGCCCGCCGGGGTTGAGCGCATCGATGCATTTCGGCAGCGCTATCTCGAGCCGCGCAAGCTCTTGATTGACGTGAATCCGTAGAGCTTGAAAGGTGCGTGTCGCCGGGTCCTTGTCAGGCTCCCGCGTGCGGACCGCAGACGCCACGAGTGAGGCAAGCTGACGTGTGCGGGTGATCGGCTGCTGCGCTCTTGCCGCAACAATCGCTCTTGCAATCGATTGAGCATACCGTTCTTCGCCATAGTCCCTGATTACTCCGCGGATGTCGCCTTCACTCGCGCGCGCAAGCCACGCGCTGGCTGTCTCACCCTGTGTGGTATCCATCCGCATATCGAGCGGACCGTCGTTCCTGAAGCTGAATCCCCGCTCGGCGGTGTCGAGCTGCGGCGACGAGACGCCCAGGTCGAGCAGGATGCCGTCGACGCTGGCGATGCCGCGCGCACGCAGCCGCTCGTCGATCGAGTGGAAGCTCGCGTGTTCGATATGGAAGCGTGCATCGATGATCTCCCGCGCATGTTCGATCGCGTCAGGGTCCTGATCGAAGGCGACCAATCGGCCGTCCGGACCGAGGCGTCCGAGCAGGGCACGGCTGTGGCCGCCGCGTCCGAACGTCCCGTCCACGTAGGTTCCCGCCTGCCTGACCGCCATCGCCTCGACCGCGGCCTCCAGCAGCACGGGTGCGTGCCGCGAGCCCCCGTTCACAGCGAGAAGCCCTCCAGGCCCGGCGGCATCCCGCCGCCCGGGAAGCCCGAGACGCGCGCGCTCTGCTCGCTCCAGCGACCGCCGTCCCAGATCTCGAACTTCCGCCCCTGCCCGACCAGCGTCACCGAGCGTGTCAGCGACGCGAATTCGCGCAGCGCCGGCCCGACCAGGATGCGGCCCTGGGAATCCATCTCGACATCGTCTGCATAGCCGCCGATCAGCCGCTGCAGTCCGCGCACACGGTCGTCGAAGCTCGGCAGCTTCATCAGCTGGTCGTAGATGGGCTCCCATTCGGGCAGCGTGTAGAGCAGCAGGCAGCGGCTCGGGTCGGCCGTCACCACGAGACGGCCGTCGCCCTGCGCAAGCAGCGCATCGCGATACTTCGTCGGGATCGCCAGCCGGCCCTTGCCGTCCATGCTGAGCTGTGCGACACCTCGGAACACCCGGACTCTCCCGGCCTGTCGGCCCTGTCTTTGTCGAAAGGAAAAGGGTGTTGCGAGGTCTTCCAGCCGGGTCAGGCCTGGAATATCCGCAAATCACCACTTCTTTCCACCTGCCCCCACGTTAACCCTAATCTTTCCGTGGGTCAACGGCGCGGGCACGATTTATCGTGGGCGAACAAGGACTTAACTGACGAAGCCAGCAAGCGGGCTCGATTTCATTACTCGAATGAAATGAGTGCCGTAACCGTGGAACTGAAGGTTCTACTTTAAGTTCGCAACGGTCCGGGCGTCTGGTGGAGGTCCCGGCGGCCAGGAAGCAGGGGCCGGCGGGAGCACCACGAAGGGACGAACGGCAGGAAAGGTGCGTGAAGTCGGCCGATAAGCCGGGTTCTGTCGAGGACAGTCATTCATCTGGGCCGGCGGTTACCCGACGGCTCGAGCGACCTACCCGGGGGCAACGCGAGCAGCGCCAATGCCCCCCTATTTGGTCTTGCTCCGGATGGGGTTTGCCGTGCCGTTCGCGTTGCCGCGACCGCGGTGCGCTCTTACCGCACCGTTTCACCCTTGCCTGTGCCTTTCGGCCATCGGCGGTCTGTTCTCTGTGGCACTTTCCGTCGCCTTGGGCGATGGCTTTCGCCACCGCTTGCTGCGCCCGGCCGTTAGCCGGCATCCCGCTCTGTGGAGCCCGGACTTTCCTCCGCACCGGCAAGCCGGTACGGCGACTGTCTGGCTGACTTCACGCGGACACAGTGTAGCCCAATGCCCGCCCCGGCCCCGATCTTTCGGCGACTGCGCCGGGCGCGCGGGTGGCTTCCCGCTGTGGCGGACTCAGGCCGCCGGCAGCATCCGCCACTGCAGCGGCTCTCCGGCGCGCAGGGGCACCAGCGTGTCACCGCCATACGGGTACTCCGCAGGCGCATCCCAGCGTTCCCGCACCAGCACCACCTTGCCGGTGTTGCGCGGCAGCCGGTAGTAGTCGGGGCCATGGAAGCTCGCGAACGCCTCGAAGCGGTGGAGCGCGTCGGCACGGTCGAATGCCTCGGCATAGAGCTCGAGCGCGGCATGCGCATTGAAGCAGCCGGCGCAGCCGCAGTCGGCCTCCTTCGTGTGCCGCGCATGCGGGGCGCTGTCGGTGCCCAGGAAGAACTTCGGGTTGCCCGAGACGGCCGCGTCCATCAGCGCCTGGCGGTGTACCTCCCGCTTGAGCACCGGCAGGCAGTAGTAGTGGGGCCGGATGCCGCCGACGAAGATCGCGTTGCGGTTCATCAACAGATGGTGCGGCGTGAGTGTGGCAGCGACGTTCGGACCGCAGGATTCGACGAACGCCACGGCATCGCGGGTGGTGATGTGCTCCATCACGACGCGCAGGCCAGGCATGTCGCGCACCAGAGGGGCCAGCGTGCGCTCGATGAAGGCCAGTTCGCGGTCGAACAGGTCGACGCTCTGGTCGGTGACCTCGCCATGCACCAGCAGCGGCAGGCCCAGGCGTTCCATCGCCTCCAGTGCCGGGCGCGTGCGGTCGACATGGGTCACGCCCGAATCCGAGTTCGTCGTCGCACCCGCCGGGTAGTACTTCACCGCCTTCACGACGCCGGAGGCGACCGCCGCCTCGATCTCGGCCGCCGTCGTGCGGTCGGTCAGGTACAACGTCATCAGCGGGTCGAAGCGGCTCCCCGCCGGCAACGCGGCGAGGATGCGCTCGCGGTAGGCCACCGCCATCGCCGTGGTAGTCACGGGCGGGCGCAGGTTGGGCATCACGATCGCGCGCGCGAACTGGCGCACGGTGAACGGCAGCACTGCAGGCAGGTGTTCGCCGTCGCGCAGGTGCAGGTGCCAGTCGTCGGGCTGCGTCAGCTCGATGCGGTCGATGGTCGCCGAGGTGGCTTTCGATTCGTTGGCGGCAACGGTGGCATTCATGGCGACATCCTCGAGGGCAGCGCAGGGACAGGACGGAACGCGAAGAGCTTAGCGGCTCTTCAGCGCGAGCGCGAGCTTGTACGCATGGTCGCGCGGCACGCCGCACAGGCGCGATGCCACGTGCGCCGCACGGCTCGCGGGCAGCTCGGCCAGCAGTTCGACCAGCACGCGCTCGGTCTCCACGTCGCCGGCGGCCGGTGCCGCTCCGGGCTCGTCGACCACCAGCACGAACTCGCCCCGGCGGTGATCCGGGTCCGCCTCCAGCCAGGCGACCGCATCGGCGAGCGGGCAGGCATGCACCGACTCGAAGAGCTTGGTCAGCTCGCGCGCAATCACGACGGTGCGCGACCCGCCGAGCACCGTGCACAGGTCGGCCATCGACTCGACCACCCGATGCGGCGACTCGTAGAACACCAGCGCGGCCGGCACATGGCGCACCGCGTCGATGGCACCACGACGCCGCTCGCCGGTGGCCGGCAGGAAGCCGCAGAACAGGAAGGCGGACGGCTCGAGACCGCTCACCGACAACGCCGCGATCGCCGCATTCGGCCCGGGCACGGCGAACACCGGTTGCCCGGCCAGGCGCGCGGCGCGCACGACCGTGGCACCGGGATCGCTGATCGCGGGTGTGCCGGCATCGCTGACCAGCGCGACCATCGCATTGCCCCGCAGCAGTTCGACGATGCGTTCAGCCTGAGCATGCTCATTGTGGGCATGCAGCGGCAGCATGCGCCCGCGCGGTGCTGGCGCGCCTGCCGAGAACAGCTTGCGGGTGACGCGCGTATCCTCGGCGGCTATCCAGTCGGCAGCCTCGAGTATCGATCGCGCCCTCGGCGATAGATCGCCCAGGTTCCCGATGGGCGTGGCCACCACATATAATCCGCCCGTTCCAGAGGCCGGTCGCCCGGGATCTTCTCCTTCATGCTGCATCTCGTAGTCCTCGCGTTGCGCCGCCAAGTCTGCGGCATCCGCACCCTGGTGACCAGCGTGCTGTCCGCTGCTGCGCTTTCATTGGCCGGGATCGGGATTGTCGCCGCCCAGCCGTCGCCGGTTGCGCAGGGCGCCCGTGCCCCGGCAACCAGTGCACCCCTGCAGGCCGCAGCCGCACCCGCGGCGGCAGGTGCGCGTATCGTCGCCGTGCTGCTGCCGCTGGAATCCCCGGTGTTCGGACGCGCGGCCACCCACGTACGCAACGGCATCGCAGCCGCATGGGCGCAGTCTGCGGCGAAGGCGCGTATCGACCTGCGCTTCATCCCGATCGGCGACCAGCCGAACGACGTGATCGCCAGCTACAACCATGCCCTCGCTGCCGATGCGCAGGCGATTGTCGGTCCGCTGATCCGCGACCAGGTCACCGCGCTCGCCAACGGCCTGGCGTCGAGCGCACCGGTGATCGTGCCGACGCTGGCGCTGAACATCGTGGAAGGCGATCCCCGCCTGGCGCGCAACCTGTTCCTGTTCGGCCTGTCGACGGAGGCGGAAGCGCGCCAGGTCGCGCGGCTTGCCCTGCGCGACGGGCTTCGCCGCGCGCTGGTCCTGACCCAGCCCAACGCATTCTCGCGCCGCCTGCAGCAGGCCTTCATCGAAGCCTTCTCCGAGGGCGGTGGCACCATCGCCGGCCAGCACGCAGCCGTCACCGACCTCGCCGCGATGAACCGGATGCGCGCAACTACCGCCAGCCAGGGCGCGGACATGGTGTTCATCGCCGCCGACCTGCCGACGGCACGAGCCGTGCGCCCTTTCCTGGACAAGCAGTTGCCCACCTATGCCACCTCACAGCTGTGGTCCGGCCCGATCGACCCGAATGCCAACACTGACCTCAACGGCACCCGCCTGCTCGACATGCCCTGGCTGCTCGAGCCGGACCATGCCGCGGTGATGGTGTTCCCGCGCAGCCAGCCGGCGCTCGCGCCCGAGAACGAACGCCTGTACGCGCTGGGCATAGACGCCTACCGGCTGGCCGAACTCGCGGTCGAACGCGGCATCCTGCCCGGGCTGTCGCTAGACGGCGTCACCGGCCGCATCACGCTCGAGCGCGGCAACTGGCTGGTGCGCGAGCCGGTATCGGCGCAGGTCTGGCAGGGGCAGCTGGTGCCGGGCACCGAACGCAGGTAGCGACCCTTCCGATGGCGCGTACCACCCGGCAAGCCGATGGCGCGGAAGGAGAGGCTCTCGCAGCCGCGCATCTGGCCCGTGCAGGCCTGCGCGTGCTGTCGCGTAACTGGCGCTGCCGTGCCGGCGAGCTCGACATCGTCGCCCGCGACACCGATGGCACGCTGGTGTTCGTCGAGGTACGCCGTCGTGCATCGTCGGCATTCGGCGGCGCCGCAGCGAGCATCACCCCGGCCAAGCAGCTGCGGCTGGCCCGGGCAGCGGAGTTCTACCGCCAGGTGATGCATTGCACAGCGCAGCCCTGCCGCTTCGATGTCGTGCTGATCGAGGCCGGGCAGCTCGAGTGGATCCGCGATGCCTTCCAGCCCGGCGCCTGACCGACAGCGCCTGACCGACGGCGCGGGACCGTCCTGGCGCAACCGGCCGCGACGATGCCTGCCCGCGTGTTGCGTCGTAGAATGGGTGGATGGAACCCAATGAACTGCTCGATCGCATCACCGCACGATTCGAGGAAAGTGCCCGCCTGAAGCGGGAAGTCGCCCCCATGCTGGCCGCACCGATCCTGGCAGCCGGGCGCATGATGGCCGCGACGCTGGTGGCCGGCGGGCGGGTGCTGGCCTGCGGCAATGGCGGCTCGGCCGCCGATGCACAGCACTTCGCGGCCGAGCTGCTCAACCGCTTCGAATGCGAGCGCCCGCCGCTCGCGGCGATCGCGCTCACCACCGACAGCTCGACCCTGACCTCGATCGCGAACGACTACGACTATCGGCTGGTGTTCTCCAAGCAGGTCCAGGCGCTGGGCCGAAAGGACGACGTGCTGCTGGCGATCTCGACCTCGGGCAATTCGCCGAACGTCGCGGCCGCCATCGAGGCAGCGCGCGCGGCCGGCATGCGGGTCGTGGCACTGACCGGCCGCGATGGCGGCAGCATAGGGCGCAGCCTGTGCGATGGCGACATCGAACTGCGCGTGCCGCATGCCAGCACCGCCCATGTACAGGAAGTCCACATCCTCGCGCTGCACTGCATCTGCGACGCCATAGACCAGATCATGTTCCCCAAGGAGGCACCATGAACCGACGCCTGGCTGCACTGACGATCGCACTGTCCGGAGTCCTTGCCAGTGGCTGCGTGCCGCTGATCGTCGGTGGCGTAGCCACCGGCGTGCTCGTCGCGGACGACCGGCGCACCACCGGCACCGTGGTCGACGACCAGAACATCGAACTGCGGCTGGCGAACGATGTCAGCACGCAGTTCGGCAAGGTGTCGAACACCAACCTCACCTCCTTCAACCGCGTGGTACTGATCACCGGCGAGGCCACCACCGAGCAGGTGCGCGCCGGCATCGAGAAGCTGGTGCGCGCCTATCCGAACGTGCGCCATGTGCAGAACGAGATGCAGATCGCGGGGCCCAGCTCGCTCACCGCGCGCAGCAACGATTCGTTCATCACCGGGCGAGTCAAGGCACGCATCGTCGACAACCAGGCGCGCGGCAAGGATCCGCGGGTACAGGCCAACCATGTGAAGGTGGTCACCGAGGCCGGCGTCGTCTACCTGATGGGCCTGGTCACCGCCGCAGAGGCCGACCAGGCAGCCGATATCGCACGCACCACCAGTGGCGTCACGCGCGTGGTGCGAGTGTTCGAGCTGATCAAGCGCCCGCCGGTCGAGCCGGCAGCAGCGCCGCCGAAGTGACGCGGAGGCTCAGCTGGCGCCCAGGCGCTTCCTGAGCATCCGCAGCAGGCCGCCGAGCAGCGGGAAGGTCTCGTACAGTTCGCCCGCTGCATCCCAGTAGTCCCGGTGGTGGCGCACGCGTCCGTCGGCATCGAAGCGCAACTGCGATGCGCCGTGGATGCGGCGCATCGGCTGGCCCGGCTTCATCCGGTACTCGAGGTCCCAGGTGAGCCAGGCGGTATCGCCGTCGACCGCGCGCTCGATGACCACGAAGCGCGGCGAGTCCAACTGCTGGAACATGTGCACGAAGATGCGTTCGATCGCCTCCGGCCCGCGCACCTCGTTGAACGGATCGCGGAAGTACGCATCGGCCGAGTAGGCATCGCGCAACTCGCCGGTGCGGCCCGGTGCCAGCCCCGAGTACAGGGCTTCGACGCGTGCCAGTGCGACATGGGTATCCATCCTGCTCATGGCCTGCTCACAGTCCGGTCAGTCGGCGCACCAGCCGGAAGTACAGCCCGTAGGGCAGCAGCCGGAGCAGCTTGAGCCAGCGCGTGAACCGTTTCGGGAAGTGGATCTCGAAACGACCGCTCGCCAGGCCGGCGATGATCTGCGAGGCAGCCTCCTCGGCGCTGATCAGCGCTGGCATCGTGAACTCGTTGCGGTCGGTCAGCGGCGTCTTCACGAAACCGGGGTTGACGATCCACACGCCGATGCCGCGCGGCGCGAGGTCCATGTAGAGCGTCTCGGCGAGGTTGATCAGCGCGGCCTTGGTTGCGCCGTAGACCAGGCTGGTGGGCAGGCCGCGGTAGCCGGCCACCGACGAGCAGATCGCGATGCCGCCGTTGCCCTGGCGCAGCATCTGCGGCAGCACCACTGCGAGCGCGTCGAGCACCGACAGCAGGTTGGTGTCGACCAGGCGGTGTGCGACCGCGGAATCCAGCGTCCATGCACGCACCGGTTCGTGCGTGCCCTGCAGGAACAGCGCGACGTCGATGCCGCCCCATGCATCGACCATCTCGCGCAACGCCGACTCGAGCTGGTCGAGGGACGTCGCATCGAGCGGCAGCGGCAGCACGTTGGCCGGCTTGGTGGAGGCCGCCAGTTCGTGCAGCGCAGTGCCATTGCGCGCCGACACCGCCACCCTGGCGCCGCGGGCGATCAGGGCCTTCGCCAGCGCGAGGCCGATGCCGCTGCTGGCACCGATCAGCCAGACGCGCTTGCCTTTCCAGTCCTGGATCGGGACATTCAACATGGCGTCAGGTTTTTGCCCGGTGCGTGGATCGGAGTGATGGCGTGCATGCGCGCGCTCAGCCGGCGAGCGCTGCAGCCAGAGAAGCCAGCAACAGCGACAGCAGCACGCCGGAGGTCAGCAGCGAGCGGAGCGCAAGGTACCACGCAGGCAGGCCGAACACGGCCGCGACGCGGTAGTCCACGGCCAGCTGCACGATGAAGCCCGCGCCGAGCAGGGCCAGCGACACGACGAAGGACGGGAACAGCGCGAGCCATCCCCACAGCGCAGGAACCACCGACCAGGCGAAACAGGCGCCGGCGGCCGGCTGCCGCGGCGCCATCAGTGCGATGCCCCAGTGGATGGCGCCGACGAAGGTCAGGATCAGCGCCCCATAGGCCACCAGTGCCTGCTGCTGCAATGGATGCCAGGCCGCATCGGTGGCCAGCGGCAGCAGCGCACACGCCAGGAACGGCAGCAGGCCGGCAAGCCCGGGCCACAGCGCCGCTGCCGGCGCGTCGCGCAGGTTCGCGGCCAGGTTCATTTGCGGGTGAAGCTCAGCGTGACCTGGCCGAGGCGGATGCCCCACTTGCTCATCACGGCGGTGTTGAGCATGACCTTGTCGTCGATCAGGTACATCCAGTCGTCGAAGCGCACATGCCAGGTGCGGCCGGACACCGGCAGTGCGAGCGTGTAGGTCCAGTACAGCGCATTACCCGCCGCTCGGCCCTGGGCGGTGCCGACCACGTCGTCCGCGGTACCGGTGTAGGTGCCCTCGCCGGTCCGGGTGATCTTCCATACCCGGCGCTGCTTCTCGCCGTCGGACCACTCGAAGCGCTCGTCGAGGGTACCGACGTCGCCCTCCCACTTCGCATCGATGGTCACCACGAAGCGCCGCTCGACCTTGCCAGATCGGCTCTGGAACATGCCATGGCCGACCAGCGTGCCGTTGAAGTAGGTCTTCAGGTCGAGCATCGGCTTCTCGGCGGAATAGACCTGCGGATCGACCGCTGCACAGCCTGCGAGCATCGCCGCCATCACCGCGGCAAGCAGTGCGCGCAGACCGTACGCCAGGCGCGCGGGCAGGAAGCGGGAAACGGTTGCATTCATCGGGGACCTCCGGGAAGGATCAGGAACAGGCGGGCTGGAACGGCCGACCAGGGCCGGACACTCAGAAACGGGCATTGCGCCAGGCCGACCACAGCAGCGCGGCGGCGACGAGCTTGAGCGCACAGGGGACGATGGCATAGGTGAACGCGAGCGCGGACAGCGCCGTGGCGTCCTGCGAACCGGCGACATAGCCCAGCCCTTCCAGCAGCGGCAGGGCGATGCCGCCGGCGATGGCCAGGGTCAGCTTGTTCACGAAGTTCCACAGGCCGAAGTAGGCGCCTTCGCGCTGGCCGCCATGGCCGTTGGCATCGACCACGCGCGCAAGCAGCGCCGGCGGCAGCGCGAGGTCTGCGCCGAAAGCGAAGCCGGACAGCACGCAGATCGCCGCGAAGCCCCACAGCGCGCCGGCATCGAGCCAGTACGCCCAGACGAAGGCAGCCACCGCGGCCACCATCCCCACCAGCCAGACCACGTGCAGGCTGAAACGGGTGGCAAGCTTCATCCACAGCGGCATGCTCGCCGCGCCAGCGATGAAGTACAGCGCGAGGAAGGCGGGCACCTTATCAGCCAGACCGAGCCGGTCGGCGACGAAGAACTGGAACACCGTCGCGGTGATCGACGGCGCGATCGCATTGAGCGCGAACACCAGGAGCAGCCAGCGGAACCGGCTGCTGGCCAGCGGCACGACGAAGGCCGAGAACGGATTGCCGCGCAGGCCGTCTGGCGGCGCGTCCCGGCGCGCAGGCCGCGGCGCGAAGCGGGCGAGCAGCAGCAGCGACAGCAGCAGCGCGGCGATGAACACCGCGACCAGCGCGGCCATCCCGAGCACCTGGGGCAGCACCGCCCCGACCAGCACGCCGACCAGGCCTGCGCCCTCGCGTGCACCGGTGATGCGTGCACGCCCGGCATCGTCATGGGCGAGTTCCGATCCCCAGGCCTGGTAGGCGACGATCGCCAGCGAGTAGCCGACATAGGCAGCCACCAGCGTGAGGGTGAGCCAGCCTGCGGCCGCCGCCTCGCCCAGGCCAGCCGGCGGCTGCAGCAGCAGCGCGAAGCCCAGTGCAAGCACCGGCGCGCCGATCAGCACCGGCGGCAGGTAGGAGGCGCGCTGCTTCTGCGCATCGACCCAGGCCCCGAGCAGTGGGTCGGCGACCGCATCGACCAGCCGCGTGAGGAAGAACACGATCCCGATGACAGACAGCGACAGGCCGGTGCGCTCGTTGTAGAAGGCTGGCAGGAGGATGTTGATCGGCAGCGCAGTCATCAGCAGCGGCACGCTGAACAGGCTGTAGGCCGCCAGTTGCGACGTTGCGAGCCGCTCCTGGACGGCCTGCCTGGTATGCGCCGGTGCAGGCATGTCAGGCCGTGCCGAGCAGGCGATTGCGCAGCTGTGGTTCGCGCGTGCGCGGATCGAGCCAGATCGCGAAGAAGGCACGGGCGAACACCGGGTCGTCGATGCTGCCGAGCAGTCGGTCCTGGTTGAAGAAGGTCGCTCCGCCCTTGATGTTGAGCCCGACCAGCCGGTCGCCACGGCCGACGTCGGGGAAGATGCGCGCCATCGCCGGCAGCCATCGGGCATGCTGCGCCTCGTCGGTGAAGCCGACGCGCTTCATCTCGGTGATGCTGCTATCGGCCAGCGCCTTGCCCGAGATGTCGCGCGCATAGAGGATGTCGAGTGCGAAGATATCGGAGGCATCCCAGGCGCCCTCGCGCACCCACAGCGCCGCGTCGTACACATGCAGGCCGAACCAGCGCATGGTGCCCGCGCCCAGTCGGCGCAATTCGCCCGACTGTGCAAGCACCAGCGGCGGCAGGCGCGACAGCGCATGGTTCACGGTCGCGGCGGCCGCCACCACTGGGGCCCCTCCCGCAACCAGCGTCGCCGCAGGCCAGCGCAGGGCCAGCGCGCCCGCCACCGCGCCCCCCGAAGCGAGCAACCTGCGCCGGCTGGCGGCCGACTTGCCATTCATCGGGAGGCTCCCGCAACGCTTCGCGACAGCTCGAAATGCAGCACGTCGGTACGGCCGGAATCGAAGCCGGCGGCGCAGTAGCACAGGTAGAAGCGCCACATGCGGATGAAGCGGTCATCGAAGCCGAGCGCCCGCACCCGCGGCTCCGCGTCGGTGAATGCCTTCAGCCAGCGGCGCAGGGTCTCGGCATAGTCGCGACCGAACGCCTCGCTCGCATGCAGGCGCAGCCCCGCGCGTTCGCTCTGCTTTGCGAACGCGCTCTCCGAGGCCAGCATGCCCCCGGGGAACACGTACTGCTGGATGAAATCGGTGCCACGGCGGTAGCGTCCGAACACTTCATCGTGGATCGTGATGCCCTGGATGACCGCTCGCCCGCCAGGCTTCAGCACGTCGCGGATCGCCCGGAAGTACGCAGGCCAGAAGCGCTCGCCCACCGCCTCGTACATCTCGATCGACACCACATGGTCGTACTGCCCGTCGATATCGCGATAGTCGGTGTACGACAGCTCGACCCGATCCGCCAGGCCGGCATCGGCGACGCGCTGCCGTGCGTATTCGAGCTGCGCTGGCGACAGCGTGATGCCGCGCACCCGGCAGCCGCGCCGCGCAGCGGCCTCGGCGAAGCCGCCCCAGCCGCAACCGATCTCGAGGATGTGCTCCCCCGGCCGGGCGCCGAGCCGGTCGAGGATGCGTTCGTACTTGGCCTGCTGCGCCTGTTCGAGCGGCTGTGCCAGGTTGCCCGCGAACCACGCCGACGAATAGCTCATCGTCGGGTCCAGCCACAGCTTGTAGAAATCGTTGCCCAGATCATAGTGGGCGACGATGTTGCGCCGGCTGCCGGAGCGCGTGTTCGCGCGCGACCAGTGGCGCAGGCGGTACCAGAGCACCGCCATCCAGTTGCCGTAGAACGCGCGCTCGATGTGCTGCTGGTTGAGCAGCGCGATGGTCAGCAGGTCGGCCGGACGGTCGATGTCGCAGTCGCCGGCCATGTAGGCCTCGGCGAGCCCGATGTCCGCCTTGCGCAGGATGCCCTCGGCAGCCTCCCACGACCTCAGGGTCAGCGTCGCCTGCGGACCCGACTCGCCGCCGCAGGACAGCCATTCGCCTTCCGGCGTCACCAGGTCGATGCGGCCGACGCGGACCTGGTCGAGCACCCGCATGAAAAGCTGGCCCGCAGGCGGCATCGCTGCGCGGATGCGGCGCACGGCCTCCTGGTCGGTAACCGGCCGGGCATCGGTATCGCGGGCCTGCTCGACAGTGACTTCAGTCATCGATGAAACCTTTCTGGACAATCCGGGCGCCGCTGCCGCATGTCGGTACGGTCACTCGCGGGCGCCGCTATCGCGTGGTCGTTTCGACCGGTGGCAAGGGCTTGCGATGGAAAACGGCGCCCTTCCACCACAGCCTGAGCGCCTGCAGGTGGATGCGCACAATCACGCCTGCCATCAGCCACGGCAGGCGCAGGAACGCGGGCAGCAGCCGCGCGTCGGTCAGCGGCGCGGCCTGGCCCGACAGCGACGTGTTCAACTGAGGAAGGCCTGCACGCTCGTAATCGATCCTGAACAGACAGCGCCCCTCGTCTTCATGGAAACGGAAGCCGTACTCGCCATCGACCGGAAAGAACGGCGACACATGGAACACCTTGCGCGCCCGCAGGTGCACGCCGGTACCGATCGCGCCACCATCGGGACGGGACACGAGGTAGTTGTGATGCTCCCCGAACGTATTGCTGACTTCGCACAGCACGGCACGCAACCGTCCCTCGCGGTCGTGGCACATCCAGAAGCTGACCGGATTGAATGCATAGCCCAATACGCGCGGCAGTGTATAGAGCACAACCTCGCCATCGACCGCCTGCAGGTCATTGTCCATCAGAAGCCGGCGGATCCACGGACCGAGCGGCGAGCCGTCGCGCGCACCGTAATCACGCCGCCTCAGGCTGAACAGATTGAACCGATCGAGGGCGAACAGCCGCGGCCGGCCAGGCGGGTCCGCGCATTCCAGCCAGGACAGCGGCATGCGCAGGAAGAACGCCGGATACCGGAACGCATGGCCGACCGGAGCCAGGCGCCGGTGCAGCACCTCGCCGGCGCAGATCGCCGGCGCCAACCGGTCACCCGCCTGCGCGGTCGCGCTCATCCGGTCGTCACCGCCGCAGCGCCGACGGACGCGGATACCAGCTGCCCGCCCACGCCACCGGCAGACGCCCAGGGCGCCTGCACGCCCAGGCCTGCCGCCACCACCAGCGCCGACTTCAGCCCGTCCTCATGGAATCCGTAGCCGGTCCATGCGCCGCAGTACCAGGTGCGGTTCGTGCCCTGGATCGACGGCAGCTGCTGCTGTGCCGCGAGGGCCGGCGCATCCAGCATCGGATGGGCGTACTCGATGCGCCGGATCACGCGCGCGCCGTCGACCGGACGATGCGGATTGAGCGTGACCATCACCGGCGTGGCGGTGGGCAGCGGCTGCAGCCGGTTGATCAGGTAGGTCACGCTCACCGAGGCGCCAGCGTCGGCGGGCGCCACCGGGGTGGCCTCGCCGCGCGCCCGGTCGCCATCGCCCGAGCCGGCATAATTCCAGGCAGCCCAGGCCACCGGCGAGCGCGGCAGGAAGGACGTGTCGGTATGCAGCCAGGCCACGTTCGGCTGGTAGCGCACCGCCCCGAGCAGTCCAGCCTCGGCGGCCGAGGGATCCGCCAGCGCCGACAGCGCCTGGTCGCTGTGGCAGGCGAACACGACCTGGTCGAAGCGCTCGGTACGGCCACCGGCCGTCAGCTCGACGCCATCCTGCAGCCGGCGCACCTCGGAGACCGGCGTGGACAGCCTGACGTCCGGCAGGTCCGCGCACAGCCGGCGCACGTACGTCCGGCCACCGCCAGTGACCGTCATCCAGCGCGGCCGCCTCGTCACCTGCAGCAGGCCGTGGTTCACGAAGAAGCGGATGAAGCTCGCCACCGGAAAGGCGCGCATCGCCTCCACCGGACAGGACCAGATCGCCGCCGCCATCGGCAGCAGGTACCAGTCGCGGAACGCCTGGCCGTAACCGCCGCGCTCGAGGAAGGTGCCGAGGTCCATCGGTTGCGCCGGATCGGGATCGACGAACCCGGGTGCCTCGCGGTTGAAGCGTGCGATGTCAGCCAGCATCCCCCAGAAGCGCGGCCGCAGCAGGTTGCGCTTCTGCGCGAACAGCGACGCGACCGACGTGCCGGCCCACTCCAGCCGTGGCTGCTCGATGCAGACGCTGAAGGACATGTCGCTGGTCACCGACGGCACGCCGACAAGACCAAACAGCGCGATCAGATTCGGGTAGGTGCGCTCGTTGAACACCAGGAAGCCGGTGTCGACCGGGAAGCGCTGGCCGTCGACGTCGACATCGATGGTATTGGTATGGCCGCCGGCCCGGTCGCCACCCTCGAACAGGGTGACGCGATAGCGGTTTCTCAGCAGCCAGGCGGCTGCCAGCCCGGAAATGCCCGATCCCACGACTGCAATGGTTGTCTGCTGCACCCGCGTTCATCCTTCCAGGAAGATCGATTCCAGCGCCCCGGCCCGGGCGTTCCCGGATGTTAATCGAGCGCGTTTGCGTGGGCATCGACTGTGCTGCATCATTTCCGCCGCCTCGGACGACTTGGCGACAAGACGCCGCGTCCGGGGACACCGCAGGCTGGTACACAGCGGACACCCGCACAAATTGTTTGTCCTAGTCAGTATCGCCTTTGCGAGGTAGGATCCGAAATCCCAACGCCGGTGTCTAATCTCCATCATGGACAAGAAGTATTCGATAGCTGAAGAAATCGGTGGCGACCGCGCCCCGGTGAACATCAGTTCGGTCGAGCGCGACACCGGCCTCTCGAAGGACGCGCTGCGCGTCTGGGAGCGCCGTTACGGGTTTCCGCAGCCCTACCGCGACGCCCACGGCGAGCGCATCTACCCGTCCGACCAGGTCGACAAGCTGCGGCTGCTCAAGCGCCTGCTCGACCAGGGGCACCGGCCCAGCAAGATCATCGCCAAGACGCTCGACGAGCTCAATGCGCTGTGCAACGAGGCCGAGAGTCCGGCGCACAGCCCGGACGTCGATGCGTTATTGAACCTGGTGCGCTCGCACAAGGCACTCGAGCTGCGCCAGACACTGACGCAGAACCTGCTTCGCGACGGCCTGCGGCCGTTCGTGCTCGATATCGTCGTGCCGCTGAACCGCGCGATCGGCAATGCCTGGGTGCGCGGCGAGATCGCCGTGTTCGAGGAGCACCTGTACACCGAGCAGATGCAGGGTCTGCTGCGCAACGCGATCGCCAGCATCCAGCTGCGCGGCCACTCGCCGCGCGTGCTGCTCACCACCCTGCCCGGCGAGCAGCATGGCATGGGCCTGCTGATGGCCGAAGCGCTGCTGACGCTCGAGGGCGTGTACTGCGTCCCGCTCGGCGTCGAGACGCCGGGAGCGGATATCGTGGCGGCCGCCCTGGCGCACGATGTCGATATCGTGACCATTTCGTTCAGTTCCGCTTTCCCGGCACGCCTCGCGACCGGTAGTATCCGGGAGTTACGCGAGATGCTTCCGGCGAGCGTGGCCCTCTGGGTGGGCGGCGACGCCATGCTGCGTGCCCGTACCCCCGGCGAGGGGATCGAGGTACTTCGCGGGCTCGAACAGATCATCACCGCCCTGGGTGAATGGCGGGCCCGCCTGTCGGACTGAAACCCCTGATGCTCTATCCAAAGATCTTCCGCCAGCTGGAGAAAGTCCGCTGGAACATGGCAGACGATATCCCCTGGGACTCGTTCGATGCCTCGCTGCTCACCGACGAGCAGGCGCAGACCATCAAGATGAACGCGATCACCGAATGGTCTGCACTGCCCGCGACGGAGATGTTCCTGCGCGACAACCGGCATGACAGCGATTTCTCCGCCTTCATGTCCGTCTGGTTCTACGAGGAGCAGAAGCATTCGCTGGTACTCATGGAGTACCTGCGCCGCTTCCGGCCCGACCTGCTGCCGACCGAGGAAGAACTGCACGCGGTGCGCTTCGATTTCGATCCGGCGCCCTACCTCGAGACGCTCACGCTGCACTTCTGCGGCGAACTGCGCCTGACGCAGTGGTACCAGTGCGCGGCCGAGTGGCATACCGAGCCGGTAATCCAGCACATCTACCGCCTGGTGTCGCACGACGAGGCACGGCACGGCGGCGCCTACCTGCGCTACATGCAGCAGGCGATCGAACGCCTCGGCGACGAGGCACGGCGCGCGTTTGCCAAGGTCGGCGTGCTGATGGCCTCGGCAGGCCGCACTGGCCAGGCGCTGCACCCGACCAACCTGCACGTCAACAAGGCGCTGTTCCCGAACGACACGGTGCAGAGCCGGTTGCCCGATCCGGCGTGGCTGGAACACTGGCTCGACCAGCAGATCCGCTTCGACCGCGACTGGGAAAGCAAGGTGGTCGGCTCGATCCTGAAGAAACTGTCGACGCTGCTCGGCCAGAGCTTCGATACCGTGCAGTCCTTGAACCGCTATCGCAAGGCGCTGAACGCCGCCGGCGCACCGCTGCCGGCAGACGCACCGGTGGTCGCCTGATCCGGATGCCCGCGGAGCCCGGGGCCCCTGACGACGCGCCGGTTGCGCCTGCATTCGAGCGCAAACTGTGCGCGCCCGAGGATGCACCCCGGCGTGCGGCGGCCCTGCATGCGCCGATGGTGTTCACCAACGGCTGCTTCGATCTTCTGCACCGGGGCCATGTGACCTACCTGGCGCAGGCACGGGCGCTCGGTGCTTCGCTGGTGGTCGCGCTGAACAGCGATGCGTCGGTGCGGCGCCTGGGCAAGGGCGACGACCGTCCGGTCAACACGCTGGCCGACCGGATGGCGGTGATGGCGGCGCTGGAATGCGTCGACCTCGTCACCTGGTTCGATAGCGATACGCCGCTGGCGCTGATCGAAGCGATCGCACCCGGGGTGCTGGTCAAGGGTGGCGACTGGCCGGTCGAGCGGATCGTCGGTGCTGCAGGCGTGACCGAGCGCGGCGGCCGGGTTGTATCGATACCGTTCATACACCAGCGATCGACGACCGCACTGCTCGACCGCATCCGCAGCCTGTAGCCTTCCCGCACTCAGGAAGGTACAGCTCAGAACATCCGGTAGTGCAGGCCGAAACCGGAACGTCCGCGCGGGCCGCAGAACACCGGGTCGAAGCAGCGCGGCCCGTACCAGCCGGGACCGTAGATGGGGCCGTAGACCGGACCGTAGGCTGGGCCGTAGGCCCACGGATGACGCGGCACGCCCCGGTACTCATCGCGTGCCAGCGGCGCAGGCTGGATGTTGACCGGCGGCCCGACTTCCTTCGATGGTGGTAGCGTGCCTTCGGGCAACCGTTCGGTGCGCCCCAGATCCGTAGTGGTCGCACACCCACCCGCGAAGGCCGCAACCAGCGCGACGCAGGCGGCACGGACGGCGCGCGAACGGCTTCGCGCCCGGGTGACGGACTGTTGACGACGCAGCATCGAAAAGATGGAAACGGCAGGCACCAGGACGATCTCCCCGTAGATCTCAACGCAGTTGCTGCCACGACGGTTTACCGCATCGCTGCGGGCATGCGACGATGACCTGAGGTGTCGAGCGCTTCCGGCGCACGCCTCGATCCCGTAACATCCAGAGTCTTCAAGGGGATGTCCCCCCGACGGGCTTCACGACATGAGCAGCAGCGAGTCCAGCACCGAAGCGATCGCTGCCAGCGCCGTTGCGCCCCAGCGCGAACTGGTCGCCAGCCGTGTGCTGCTCGGCATGATCGCCAGTGGCGCAAGCCTGCCCGACGTGCTCGGCGCGCTGTGCAGGACCATCGAGGCGCAGGCACCGGGCGCCCTGTGTGCGGTGCTGCTGATCCTCGATGAACGCATCCATGTCGCGGCGGCACCCAGCCTGCCGGAAGCGTACAGCCAGGCGATCGACCGGCTGCCGATCGGACCGCAGGGAGGTTCGTGCGGCTTCGCCGCGTATTCCGGACGGCAGGTGATCGTCGAGGACATCGCCACGCACCCTGCCTGGATCACCTGTGCGCCGATCACGCTCGAGCACGGGTTGCGCGCCTGCTGGTCGACGCCGATCCTCGACACGTCCGGCAGGGCGATAGCCACCTTCGCTGTCTATTACCGGGACTGCCGCCGCCCGAGCCAGCGCGAGCTCGACCTGGTGAACGGTGCGACCGACCTGGTGAGCATCGTGATCGAGCGCGACCGCTCCGCCGCGGCGCTGCGCGACAGCGAGGCCAGCTACCGGGCGCTGGTCGAGACTGCACCGCTGGGCATCTTCGTGCTCACCCGCGACCGCTTCGTCTATTCGAACGCCGCCCTCGCGCGCATGCTCGGCGCAGCGAGCGTCAACGAACTGATCGGACGCAGCATCGTCGGCCATGTGCAGCGCGATTCGCGCCCGAGCCTGGCCGAACGCCTCGCGCACACCAGCAAGCGCGGCACCACCACGCGCGCCGAGGTGAAGCTGCTGCGCATGAACGGAGCCGAATTCGAGGCTGAACTGATCGCCACGCCGATGAGCTTCGCCGGCGCGCACTCGATCCAGTGCATGGTGTCCGACATCTCGGAGCGCAAGCGCACCGAGAAGCGCATCAACTACCTCGCGCATTACGACGACCGCACCGGGCTGCCGAACCGCAACCTGTTCATCGACCGCCTGTCGCAGGCCCTCGGCCATGCACAGCGCAGCGGCAAGGCCGTCGCGCTGCTCTACCTCGACCTCGACCGCTTCAAGACGCTGAACGACACGCTGGGCCATGCGGCTGGCGACGTGCTGCTGCGCGCCGCCGGCGCGCGCCTGACCGAATGCGTGCGTGCCCACGACACCGTCGCAAGGCTCGGCGGCGACGAGTTCGCACTGATCCTCGCCGACCTCGCGCAGGCCGAGCATGCCGAGATGGTGATCGCGAAGATCTTCCAGGCGTTCGAGCGGCCGTTCACCATCGAACGGCGCCAGCTGTTCGTGTCGACCTCGCTCGGCATCGCCGCCTACCCGCGCGACGGCGCGACGCCGGAACTGCTGCTCAAGCACGCCGACATCGCGATGTACCAGGCGAAGGCGGCCGGCAAGAACACCTATCGCTTCTACCTGCCGGCGATGGGGATGGGCCTGTCGGAGAGCCTGGCACTTGAGACCGACCTGCCGGGCATCCTCGATCGCGGCGAGCTCGAGTTGCACTACCAGCCGCAGGTCGAATCATCGACCGGGCAGATCATCGCGGTCGAGGCGCTGCTGCGCTGGCAGCATCCGCAGCGCGGCGAGCTGTGCCCGGACGCGTTCATCCCGCTGCTGGAAGAGACCGGCCTGATCCGCAGCGTCAGTGCATGGGCGGTGCGGCGCGCCTGCAGCGAGGCGCGCGACTGGATGGACGGCGAGGGTCGTCCGCTGCGGCTGGCGATCAACCTGTCGGCCAGCCAGTTCAAGGATCCCCGGCTGGCCGAACTGATCGAACAGATCGTCGTCGACACCGGCTTCGATGCGAAGCGGCTCGAGTTCGAGATCACCGAGCACACGCTGATGGAAGACACCGCGGTCACGCTCGACACGCTGCGTGCGCTGTCACGGCTCGGTGCCTCGATTTCCGTCGATGACTTCGGCACCGGCTATTCGTCGCTGTCCTACCTGAAGCGCTTTTCGGTGCAGCGCCTGAAGATCGACCGTTCGTTCGTCGCCGAGATCAACGAAAAGCACGATACCACCGCGATCGTCGAGGCTATCATCTCGCTCGCCCGCAGCCTGTACATCGAGGTGGTGGCCGAAGGCGTGGAGACCACCGACCAGCGCGACTTCCTGGTATCGCGCGGCTGTGCGCTGCTGCAGGGCTACCTGTTCCACGCAGCCTTGCCAGCGGCGAAGATGGAGGCCCTGGCAGCGTCGTCACCCGCTGCACACGTGGCGTCGATGGGCGTGGTCACGCCGTTGCGTCCGAGGTCGGTGCAGTCCTGACCGGCCAGCGCCTGCCCCGGCGCGACTTCAGCGCGCTGGCGCGGCCACTGGCGGGCACTCGATCGCACCCAGTGCGCTCTCCGGGAAGTGCTCCTGCTTGAGTGCAAGCACCCGGACCATCAGGGCCTCGCCTGGCTCGCGCACCAGCCACTGGACGCTGGCCGGCGCGCGGCGCTCGACCACCTGCGCGGTGCGTACGCCGACCTGCTGCAGCTTCGCGAGGTACTCGCGCGCCAGTGCCTCCTCGGCGAACGTGCCGAGTTCGATCGAGTACTGCCATTCGTCGGCGGTCTCGACCAGCGTGTAGCTGGTCACGCCGAGCGCCTTCAGTTCCGCCAGCTTGCGCTGTGCCTCCGCCCTGCCCTTCTGCGGCGGCATCGCCACCCACCAGTTCACCGAGCCGGGAGTCTCGCGCGAAGACACCGCCTCGGCCGGCACCAGCCCGGCGAGCAGCTCGCGCGCGCGCGCAGCATCGGCCTGGGCAAACGGCCCCCAGGCCAGGCAGGCCGCCGGTGCCGGTGCTACCGCCCTCGGGGCGGGCTGGTCTGCGCCTCCGGCCACCACCCGCACCTGCTGTGCGTTCATCTGCAGGGCGAGCAGTTGCGCATCCGGGCTTCGCCCCGGGCCGCCGAAGCCGACCAGCGCGCCAAACAGCACGTTGGCGGCGAGCAGCAGCGCGATGATCCAGCGCGTCATCGTGCGTCCTCGCCAGGCGGCAGCCGATCGCCGGCAGGCGCACTCGTTCCCGGATCCTGCACGAGCACCAGCACGCCCTCCAGCACCAGGGACGGCACGTGCAGCGGCGCGAACCCCTCCAGCACCGGCAGCAGCAGCGGCGCGCTGCCTCCGGTCAGGACCAGTTGCGGTGCCGACTCCCCGGCCGCAAGCATCGCATCGCGCGTGCGCGACACTGCTCCGGCCATCGCCTGCAGCGCGCCGGTGACGATCGCATCGTCGGTCGAACGCGGGAACGGATCGAAGCGGCCGGCAGCAACCGGCAGCCTTGCCGTGCCGCGGGCCAGCGCCGAGCGCATCAGGTCGTAGCCGGGCACGATCAGACCACCGAGGAAGCGGCCATCGGCGGCCAGCGCATCGACGGTCATCGCCGTGCCGGCGTCGACCACGAGCGCCGCCCCGCGGCTGCGCGCCCTTGCAGCGACCAGTGCCGCCCAGCGGTCGGCGCCGAGGTTCCCCGGCACCCCGTAGAGGTTGCGCACGCCCGCGGCCATCGCCGTCGGTTGCACGCGCTGCAGCGGCACCGCGAGGCGGGCAGCCAGCCGCTCGATCGCGGCATCGGCTGCCGAACCGGCGACGCTGCAGACCGCGATCCCGGACAGCGGGCCTGCCGGCTGGCAGCGCTGCGGCAGCGAATCGATGTCGTCCAGGTCCACTGCGCCGTCGGCAATGAAGCGCCCGGCCACCGGCAGACCACCCGGGTGCAGGGCCCACTTCACGCGCGTATTGCCCAGGTCGAGCGCGAGGATCATTCGATCTCCACCTGCTGCGGCCTGCGCCCGCTCGCGGCATCGGCCTTCGCACGCACCCCGGCCGATCCGGGCTCGAACAGTTCACCGCTGAACACGCGCCGGGTCTCACCATCGACCTCGATGCGCAACGCACCCTGTGCATCGACGCCGAGCATCGTGCCGCGCACCAGGCCGCCATCGGGCAGCACGACCTTCACCGGCCGGTGCAGGCTTGCGCAATGCGCCTGCCACTCGCGCCGGAACGGCGCGAAGCCTTCGCGTCCGAAACGCTCCAGCGCCGAGGCCAGCCCCGACAGCAGTGCACCGAGGATCGCATTGCGGTCCAGGTCCTCGAGACCGCTGCGCGCGAGGTCGGTCACCGGCTGGTCGATCGCATCGATCGTCGCCTGCGGCAGCCGCACGTTGAGCCCGATGCCGATCACCGCGGCGCACGGCCCGAGCATGTCGCCGCGGATCTCGGTCAGCACGCCGGCGAGCTTGCGCCGGCGCACCAGCACGTCGTTGGGCCACTTCAGCCGCACCTCGCGCAGGCCGAGCACGCGCAGCGTATCGGCGATGGCGAGGCCCACCACCAGGCTCAGCCCGGCGAGCAGCGCACCCTTGTCGAAACGCCAGAGCAGCGAGAAGGTCAGGCCTGCACCCGGTACGCTCGACCATCGGCGGTCGAAGCGGCCGCGGCCGGCAGACTGCCATTCCGCGATCAGCACCGTGCCATGCGAGGCGCCGACCTCGGCCTGGCGCGCCAGCGCGGTGTTGGTCGACTCGCAGCGATCGAGCACCGTGAGCGCGAGCGAGCGTGCCGCGTGTCCGAGCATCGACTGCACGCGTGCGGCATCGATGAACTCGATCGGCTCACGCAGCCGGTAGCCGCGGCCGAGCCCGTGCTCGACGCCGACGCCGGAGCGCTCGATGTCGTGCACCGCGCTCCAGATCGTCGAGCGCGACACGGACAACTCGCGCGCCAGGCGCGTGCCGGAGGTGAAGCCGGCGGCGTCGAGGCTTCGCAGCACCCGGAACGACAGGGGACGCATCGCCTGGCGCGCAGCCAGCCGGGAAGCATTGGCGAGCACCCGCCTCGAGGGCCGGTCGTCGCGCTGTCGTTGCGGGCCGCGGTTCACTGGGTCGTCGCTCTCTTCTGGGGGATGCTAGCACACGCATCCCCGCCGCCCGTCGACGCCAGACCAGCCGGCTGCGCGACCGGACGCGGTTGCCCCATCCGGCCGCCAGACGGTGGCCTCCGGCGAACGCACCCGCGGCGACCAGAGGCGTTCTTGCCCTGGCAGGTGGGCGCGGTCTTCCGATGCGGTAAGCTGCGTTCGGCGTGGGTTGTCACGGTCGATGCCGCAGAGCATCGGGCACCTGCGTAACGGCCACACAGGAGGAGCATGCGATGCAAGGATCTGCCGCGACCGTGAAGGTTGCGCTGTACCCGGCGCAGGTGTCCGCGCTGCCGGTCGTGATGTCTTCGTGGGTGGCAGGCCTGGCACTCACGGCGCTGTCGGTGTCGCTTGCCGTGCTGCCTGCACCGGCAGCGGCCCAGCCGGCCTTCCCGTCCCGACCGCTGCGCATCATCGTGCCGTTCACGCCCGGCGGCTTCACCGACCTGATGGCGCGCACCGTCGGCGAACAGCTGTCGAAGGCGCTCGGCCAGCCGGTGCTGATCGACAACCGCCCCGGCGCCAACGGCATCATCGGCGCCGAGGCGCTGTCCAAGGCCGCGCCCGACGGCTACACCACCGGCATGGTGATCGCCGGCCATGCAGCCAGCCAGTCGCTGTATGCAAAGCTGCCCTACCACGCGGTGAAGAGCTTCGAGCCAGTGTCGCTGGTTGGCGTCGCACCGCTGGTGCTGGTTGCCAGCAACAGCCTGCCGGCGAAGGATCTGAAGGAACTGCTGGCGTTCGCGCGCACGAAGCCGGGCGCGATCTCGTTCGGATCCAGCGGCATCGGCGCGGCGGCGCACCTGACCATGGAGCTGCTCGCCCAGCAGCAGGGGCTGACGATGACCCACGTGCCCTACAAGGGCACCACGCCGGCGCTGGCCGACCTGATGGGCGGCCACATCCAGGTCATGTTCGACACCCTGTCGGCGATGATCCCGCAGGTGCGTGCCGGCAAGATCCGAGCACTCGGCCTGTCCAGCGCGATGCGCTGGTCGACGGCGCCCGAGATCCCGACCATCGCAGAGGCCGGCATCCCGGGCTTTGTGTCGGGTTCCTGGGCTGGCCTGCTTGCGCCCGGCGGCACGCCGAAGGCACTGGTGGATCGGCTGTCATCCGAAGTCGCGACGATCGTGCGTATCCCGGACGTACGCACCCGGCTGGCAGAACTCGGCGTAGAACCCTCGGGCAACACCCCGGCGGAGTTCCGCGCATTCATGGAAGCCGAGGTCGCCCGCTGGGCGAAGGTGATCGACGCAGCGAAGATAAGGCTCGACTGATGAAACGACTCGCACTGCTCACCCTGGCCGCACTGCTGCCAGCCACCGCCGTCGCACAGGCCTGGCCGACCCGGCCGGTACGCATCGTGGTGCCGTTCGCCCCCGGCGGCGTCACCGATATCGTCGCCCGGCTGCTGGCAGTCAAGTATGGCGAATCGATGGGGCAGCCGTTCAGCGTCGACAATCGCGCTGGCGCCGGCGGCAACATCGGCGCCGAGCTGGTGGCCAAGGCCCCGGCCGACGGCAGCACGCTGCTGTTCTCTTCGGCCGCGCTGGCGGTGAACCCGAGCCTGTACACGAAGCTCGGCTACAACCCGCTGAAGGACATCGTACCGGTCACCGGCGTGGTGTCCTCGCCGCAGTTGCTGGTGGTGCACCCGTCGGTGCCGGCGCGCAACGTGAAGGAACTGGTCGCACTGCTGAAGAAGCGCAAGGGCGGGCTCAACTTCGGCTCCAACGGCATGGGTACCACCAGCCATCTCGCCGGGGTGCTGTTCGCCTCGCTCACCGGCGCCGAGGTCACGCATGTACCGTACAAGGGTGCCGGCGCGGTCGTCGGCGCGGTGGTCGGCGGCGAGGTCGACATGAGCTTCTTCGCCACCGTGGTCGCGATGCCGCACCTGAAGACCGGGCGGCTGCGCGCACTGGCGGTCACCACGGTGAAACCGACCGCCCTGCTGCCGCAGCTGCCGACGCTTGATAGCATCCTGCCCGGCTTCGACACCGACAACTGGTTCGGCATGTTCGTCGCCGCCGGCATGCCGCAGGCGATCATCGACCGGCTGAACGCCGAGACGCTGAAGGCGATGCAGACGCCGGAGATGCGCGCCGCCTTCGATCGCGATGGGCTGGAGCCACTTGCCCTCGGACCCGCCGAGTTCCAGCGCTTCTTCCTGCGCGAACTGGACAAGTACGCGAAGCTGGTGAAGCTGTCGGGAGCAAAGGCGGACTGAATGTCGGACGAAAACCAGATCGCCATCCCCCGCCCGTTCATCGACCTGTTCATCCCGAAGGGATCGATCAAGCCGACCGAACCGCGCGCAGTGATCGCCGAGCGCTACGAACTGTGCGAAGACATGGCGCAGATGCTCACCGAGCATGCCACCCAGCGCAAGCTCGATCTCGGCGTGCCGGAGGACATGGTGCTGGAGCGCATCCACCGCGGGCTGCTGGCCGAAGACTCAGTGGTCAGCGCGCCGGAAGCGGGATGGGTGACCTGCCGGCTGGCGGAACTGCTCGGATGGCCGCTGCCGGAGTGGGCGGTAATGCCGCGTTAAAGAGTGAGCACGGGGTCAGGTCTTGTCTTTTGCATCACGAGCGACGCCATGCTCCCTATCCGTTCCCGAACTGCAATGCCGCCAGCCGCGCATAGAGCGGACTGTTCGCCATCAGCTCCGCATGCGTCCCGATCGCCTGGATGCGACCCTGGTCGATCACCACCGTGCGATCCGCGCTCTGCACCGTCGACAGCCGGTGCGCGATGACCAGCACTGTCCGATCCTGCGCCGCCCGGTCGATCGCCGCCTTCACGAAGGCCTCGCTTTCCGAATCGAGCGCGCTGGTCGCCTCGTCCAGCAGCAGGATCGGCGGATCCTTCAACAACGCGCGGGCGATCGCGATCCGCTGGCGCTGCCCGCCGGACAGGCGCACGCCGCGCTCGCCAAGCGGAGTGTCATAGCCTTCCGGCAGCCGTGCGACGAACTCCTCGACCGCTGCCATGCGCGCGGCTGAACGCACTTCGTTCTCGGTGGCATCAGGCACGCCGTAACGGATGTTGTCGCGCACCGAAGCGGCGAACACCACGCTGTCCTGCGCGACCACGCCGAGCAGCGTGCGCAGGCGCTGCAGGTCGATCGCGCGGATGTCCACGCCGTCGATCAGGATGCGTCCGCTGGTGACGTCGTAGAAGCGCATCAGCAGCTGGAACAGGGTGGTCTTGCCGGCGCCGGACGGACCGACGATCGCCAGCGTCTCGCCCGGGACGATGTCGAGCGTGACATCGGCGATGGCGTCGACATCGGGCCGCGACGGATAGCGGAAGCCCACATGCTCGAACCTCACCGCACCGCGGTTGAGCGGCGCGACCGTGGGCAGGGCGGGCGCAGTGATCTCCGACTTCGCGTTCATCAGTTCGAGCAGCCGCTCGACCGCGCCCGATGCACGGTTCAGTTCGCCCCATACCTCGGCCAGCGCACTCACCGAGCCGGCGGCGACCACGGCATAAAGCACGAACGCCGCGAGCTGGCCGGCGGTCATGCTGCCGGCGAGCACGTCCTGGGCACCTAGCCACAGGACGACGACGATCGAGCCGAACACCATCACGATCACGGCGAGCAGCAGCGATGCCGTTGCCTTCGCCCGCTGCAACGCGGCCGAGAACGACTGTTCGATCGCTGCGCCGAAGCGGCGCGACTCGCGCGCTTCCTGGGCGAAGGCCTGCACCGTGGTCACCGCGCCGAGCGTCTCGCCGGCCAGTGCCGAAGCCTCGGCCAGCTTCTCCTGGCTCATCCGGGACAGCTTGCGCACGCGCCGGCCGAACACCACCAGCGGCAGCACCACCGCGATCATCAGCACCAGGATGTAGCTCGCCAGCCGCGGGCTGGTGATCACCAGCATGCCCAGCCCCCCGAGCAGCAGCAGTCCGTTGCGCAGCCCCATCGAGAAGCTGGTACCTACCGCGGTCTGCACCGCGGTGGTATCGGCGGTGAGGCGCGACAGGATCTCGCCGCTGCGCATGGTCTCGAAGAACCGCGGCGACAGGCGCATCACGTTCGAGTACACGGCATTGCGCAGGTCTGCACTGACCCGCTCGCCGAGCCAGCTCATCAGGTAGAAGCGGGTGCCAGTCGCGGTGGCGAGCACCACCGCCACCACGAACAGCGCGACGAAGTAGCCGGTGATGCCGCCGGTGTTTTCGGCCGAGAAGCCATGGTCGATCAGCCGCTGGAAGGCGGCCGGGATGGCCAGCATCGAACCGGCGGCGACCAGCAGGGCGCACAGGGCGATCGCCACGCGCTTTCGGTAGGGCCGCACGAAGGGCCAGAGTTGCATCAGCGGTGCGAGACGGGCGTTCATGTTTCTTTCATCGGGAAGTATCTAACCGGACGCCGGCCGCCATCGGCATGACCGGCATCGAGCGGCATCGAGCGGCACACCCTCGCTGCGCTCGACAGGCGTGAGCCGGTGCCCGTCGCGCAACGGGCACGAGGCGGTGGCAATGCCGATCACACCCGCTCCGAGGACAACGACATGCATCCCCGATTGTCCCACAGCGATGGCTCTGCGCCGTCCCCCGGCCGCTCGATTGACTGCGGACCGGGTGCCACCGACAATCCGGCCCATGCGATCGATGCCTAACCATGCCTCGCCATAAGACGATCCGCATCGGCTGCGGCGCGGGTTTCCAGGGCGACAGGATCGACCCGGCGGTGATCCTCGCCGCGCAGGGCAGGCTCGACTGGCTGGTGCTCGAATGCCTGGCCGAACGCACCGTCGCCGCCGCGCAGCTGCGCCGGCTGGCCGATCCCGACCAGGGCTACGATCCGCTGCTGCGTGCGCGCATGACCGCGCTGCTACCGCTGCTCAAGCGCGGTCGCTGCCGGCTGATCAGCAACCTGGGCGCAGCCAACCCGATTGGGGCCGGCCGCAAGGTGGTCGAGATCGCAGCGGAGCTCGGGCTGCCGCTGAAGGTGGCGGTGGTCACCGGTGACGACGTGCTCGACCGGCTCGACCCGGACACGCCTGCGCTCGAGACCGGGCAGCCGGTGCGCGAGTTCGGGCCGCCGATCTCCGCCAATGCCTATCTGGGCGTCGATGCAATCCTGCCGGCGATCGCCACCGGTGCCGACGTCATCATCACCGGCCGGGTCTCCGACCCGTCGCTGTTCCTGGCACCGATGATCCATGCCTTCGGCTGGCCGCTCGACGAACCGACGCTGCTCGCCCGCGGCACGGTGATCGGCCACCTGCTCGAGTGCGCGGGACAGCTGACCGGCGGCTACTTCGCCGACCCCGGCCTGAAGGACGTGCGCGACCTCGCGCACCTCGGCTTTCCGTTCTGCGACGTCGGGGCCGACGGCAATGGCACGCTGGGCAAGGTGCCCGGCACCGGCGGCATGATCACCCTGCGCACGGTGAAGGAACAGCTGCTGTACGAGGTGACCGACCCGACCGCCTACATCACCCCCGACGTGGTCGCCGACTTCAGTACCGTCGACCTCATCGACCTCGGCGAAGACCGCATCCGCGTCGAGAACGCCGACGGGCTGTCGCGCACCGGCACGCTGAAGGTGAGCGTCGGTTACCGCGCCGGCTTCATCGGCGAAGGCGAGATCTCCTATGCCGGCCCGAACGCGCGCGCCCGGGCCGAGCTGGCAGGCGCCGTGCTGTACGAGCGGCTTCACCATGACCTGCCGGACCTGCGCATCGACCTGATCGGCGTCGACGCGATCCACGGCTCCGACTTCGGGCACCGCAGCGATCCCTGGGAGGTAAGGCTGCGCGCGGCAGCCAGCGGCGGCACGCGGGAACTGGCCGAGCGCGTCGGGCTGGAGCTGGAGGCGCTCTACACCAATGGCCCTGCCGGTGGCGGCGGCGCACGCAAGTTCATCACCGAGCGCATCGGCATCGTCTCCACGCTGATGCCGCGCGACGCGGTACGCAGCGGCGTGGTGCGCCTGTCGACCGACCGGGCGCTGGCCGCGCCGGCAGCGCAGGGAACGGAGGGTCCGGCGATGCCGGGCGCCGTGCAATGACCGGTCGGCCCGCCAAGGTGATGCCGCCCGCCCTGCGGCCGGGCACCCGCCTGCTGCACGAACTCGCGCACTGCCGCGCAGGCGACAAGGGCGATACCTCGATCCTGTCCCTGTTCGCCTACCGCGCGGACGACTTCCCGCTGCTGGTCGAACGGGTGACCGCCGAAGCGGTCGCCACTCACCTGGAACATATCGTGCATGGCGAAGTGCACCGCCATGTGCTGCCGAAGCTGTGCGCGCTGCAGTTCACCTGCGAACATGCACTGGGCAGCGGCGTGACCACCTCGCTCGCCCTGGACACGCACGGCAAGGCGCTGTCGTTCGCGCTGTTGGCGCTGCCGATCGAACCACTGGAGAACCGATGAAACCGAATGCCCCTGCTGCCGGCCTGTGCGCCGCGGCGTCCCTCGCGTTGCCCCTGGCACTCATGCAGCCTGCCGCCCAGGCGCAGCAGGCCTGGCCGGCCAAGCCGGTACGGCTGCTGGTGCCGTTCTCCGCCGGCGGTGTCACCGACCTGCTCGCGCGTTCGGTCGCGCAGCGCATGGGCGAGGCGCTGGGCCAGACGATGGTGGTCGACAACCGTCCCGGCGCCAACACGATCATCGCCTACGAGATCCTCGGCCGCGCCGGTGCCGACGGCTACACGCTGATGCTGGAAGGCTTCAACGGGCTGGTACTGAACCCGCTGCTCTATCCGAAGCTGCCCTACAGCCCGGAGAAGGACGTCTCGCCGGTGGGCCTGATCGGCTTCTCGCCGGTGATGATCGTGGTCAACCCGCAGGTGCCGGCGAAGTCGGTGCGCGAGCTGGTCGACCTTGCACGCGCGAACCCGGGCAAGCTCAACTTCGGCTCCTCCGGCATCGGTGGCGTGGTGCACATCTCGACCGAATGGTTCATGTCGCTCACCGGCACGCGCATGACCCACGTGCCTTACAAGGGTGGGGCCTCAGCCCTGCCCGACCTGATGGCGGGCCAGTTGCAGGTGCTGTTCAACCCGCCGATCACCGCCATCCCGCAGGTGAAGGCAGGCAAGCTGCGGGCGCTGGCGGTCTCCTCGGCGCGGCGGCTGACCGCGATGCCCGACGTGCCGACGGTGGCCGAACTGGGCTATCCCGGCTACGACGCAGCGACCTGGTTCAGCATGCTCGCGCGCCGCGGCAGCCCGCAGCCAATCCTCGACCGCCTGACCGCCGAGCTGAAGAAGATCGTCGACACGCCGGCGCTGCGCGAGCAGTTCGCTGCCCAGGCGATCGAGTTCCAGTGGGGCGATCCGGCCGACGTCGCAGCGCTGGTGAAGAAGGACCTCGCGCGCTGGGGCGATGTGATCCGCAAGGGCGGCATCAAGGTCGAGCCACTGTAGCGCGGCTGCCCGGGCCAGGGCGTCCGGGCTGCAGTTCCTCGTCCGGGACTGCGAGCCGCAGGGGCCGCCGCGAACGGCGGCCCGCCAGCTGCATCAGAGCTTCGCGCCGCTTTCCTTCACCAGCTTCGCCCACTTGATCATGTCGGCGAGCATGTACTTGCGGAAGGTCTCGGGATCGTTGCCCACCGGCTCTGACCCGTCGGCGAGGATGCGCTCGCGCACGTCGGGCATCGCCAGGAACTTGAGCAGCTCGGTGTTCAGGCGCGACACCAGCGGCTTGGGCATCTTCGCAGGGCCGGCGATGCCGTACCAGCCGACCAGTTCGAAGCCCGGCAGCACCTCGGCCATCGCCGGCACATCGGCCATTGCGGCGATGCGCTTCGGATTGGACACGGCGATGCCACGCAGCCGCCCAGCACGCACCAGCGACTGGGCCGCCTGCATGCCGGCGAAGTTGTAGTGGTACTGGCCGCCGACGAGGTCGGCCAGTGCCGGGCCGGAGCCCTTGTAGGGGATGTGCTGCGCCTTGATCCCGGCCATCAGGTTATACAGCTCGCCGGCGAGGTGGCCGCCGCTGCCGATGCCAGCCGAGCCGAAGTTGATGCTGCCCTTCAGGCTGCGCGTCCAGTCGAGGAACTCTTTAGGCGTCTTGGCCGGGGTAGACGGGTTGACCACCAGGAACAGGCCGGCCGAGGTGAGCTGGCTGATCGGCGTGAAATCGTTCACCGGGTGGTAAGGCAGCTTCGCGTTGAGCGCCGCGTTGATCGTGTGCTGGTGGTAGACCAGCAGCAGCGTGTGGCCGTCCGGCGCCGCGCGCGCGGTGATCTCACCGGCGTTCACGCCCGAGGCGCTCGCGCGGTTGTCGACGATCACCTGCTGGCCCATGGTCTCGGTGAGCTTGGCCGCCACCAGCCGCGACAGGATGTCGGTGGTGCCACCGGGTGCAGCCGGCGTGATCAGTCGGATCGTGCGGTTAGGGAACTCGCCCTGGGCCGCGGCGGGCAACGCGGCGGCAGCGGACATCAGCAAGGCGGCGCAGCGCACGCCAGCCGCAGAAAGGAACGAACGGGGTTGCATGGGAGTCCTCCTTGGACGTGGCCTGCCGGCTCTGTTCGGATCGCGCCGCACGGACGGGCGCGGTGTTCGATCGCGTGGTGGTACCGCCGGCCTGCGCCGGCACGGCCCACCCTCTGTTCTGGACCCTTGGGTGACGCTTCTACTTCAGCTTCGACATGATCTGCTCGAGGTAGCCGAGGATCAGCGCCGAGGCCACGAATGCGATATGCACGATCGTGACCCACATTATCTTCTCGTTATCGTACTGTGGGGCGTTCAGGAAGATCTGCAGAAGGTGGATCGAGGAGATCGCCACGATCGACGAGGCGACCTTGATCTTCAGGCTGCCGACGTTCAGCTTGCCCAGGAACGACACATCGTCGCCGCCCTGGTCGAACCGGCTCACGAAGTTCTCGTAGCTGGAAATCATCACCATCACCAGCAGGCTCGCGACCAGCGCCGAGTCGACCAGCCCCAGCATGGCCAGGATCATCTCGCTGTCGCTCAGCGTGAACATGCCGCCGGCGATCTTGGCCAGCTTGTAGAGGAAGGACACCGCATACACCCCGAGCGCGACCGCCAGGCCGAGCAGGAACACCACCAGGATCCAGCGGCTGGCCAGGATGATGCGTTCGACCATCAGTTCCAGCGACTTCATGTGTGTTCGTTCTCCGTTTGACCGATACTGGACATGCATGGACTGCTGTCCGCACTGGATGATGCACCCGGATCACGCAACCGGTTGACCGGCCCCGGACATCGGATGGGCGATGATGATACTCAAAGATCGACCGGCCGCCGAAGGCGCGCCGGGCGTCCCCGCGGCGCTACCATCGGTCCCTGCACTGCAGGCCCGGCCACCGCCGGGCCACCCTCACGGAAGGCACACCACGCAATGTCGATCGGATGGTTCCCGGGCCACATGGCCAGCGCCCGCAAGAAGGCGGCGGAGACGCTGGCGAAGGTCGACATCGTGGTCGAGGTGGTCGACGCGCGCCTGCCCGGCGCGAGCAGCAACCCGATGATCGACTCACTGCGCCGTCACCGCCAGCGCCCCTGCCTGAAGGTGCTGAACAAGGCCGACCTCGCCGACCCGCAGGCGACCGCTGCCTGGATGCGCTCGCTGGTCGACAGCGCGGCCAAGGGCGACAAGGTGCGCGCGGTCGCCCTCACCTGCCGCAAGGCCTCCGACGTCGCGCGCATCCCGCGCCTGGCGCTGGAACTCGCCCCGCATCGCGACAATCCGCTGAAGCCGCTGCGCGTCATGGTGATGGGCATCCCGAACGTGGGCAAGTCGACGCTGATCAATGCGCTGGCGAAGCGGAAGGTGGCCAACGTCGGCGACGAACCTGCGATCACCAAGAGCCAGCAACGCATCGACGTCAACGACCAGTTCGTGCTGTTCGACACCCCGGGCCTGCTCTGGCCGCGTATCGAGCATCCCTCGGACGGGCTGATGCTCGCCGCGAGCCATGCGGTCGGCGTCAACGCCTACATCGACGAGGAAGTGGCCAACTTCCTGGGCGAGACGCTGGCCGCACGCTACCCTGCGCTGCTCTCGGCGCGCTACGGGTTCGACCCATCAGGGATGGACGGCCCCGACCTGATCGATGCGATCGCGAAGCGGCGCGGCTTCGTCCTCAAGGGCGGCATCCCTGACCGCGAGAAGGCTGCGATCACGCTGCTCAACGACTATCGCAGCGGCGCTCTCGGCCGGATCAGCCTCGAGACACCCGCATCGCGCGCAGCGATGCTGGTCGAACCGGCAGCTGCGACGGCGCCGCCCGGCGACGAGGCCGCCGAGGCCTGACGCAGCGGCCTGACGCAGCGATCGCGAGCACACCGGAAGCTGTGGAGGCCGCCCGGCCATCCTTCACCGATACCTACAAATCGAAACACCTCGCGGCCCGCCTGAAATCATTGCCTTACATCGTGGTGCTCCAATGGGTCCCGTACACCCGGCCTTGCCCGCACCCCACCGCGGCTGGAACGGGGGGCGATCCGGGAACCTCCCGGCGTCCAACCCCACAGGAGACCACACATGAAACGCGACTTCAGATCACTGCTGGCGGCAGCGGGCCTCGCAGGCACACTGGCTGCGGCCTCGACGCTCGTGCTGGCACAGGCGACCTCGCCGTTCCCGAGCGCTCCCGACGACCCGTCGATCACCGCCCCCTCGGCATCGCAGGGCAGGCAGGGCCATCGTGGCCGGCATCACGGCCAGCATGCGGACAGGGGCCGACATGCCATGAGCCCGGCCATGAGCCAGGCCGATCGCCAGGCACGGCGCGCAGCGATGGACAGGCTGAGCACGCCGGAGGAGCGCACCGCATTCCGCGAGAAGATGCGCAGCGCGACGCCGGAACAGCGCCCGCAACTGATGGCGGCGCGCCGGGCCGAAATCGAGCAGCGCGCGAAGGAGCGCGGCGTCACGCTGCCCGTGATGCAGCCGGGCGGTGGCCACGGCGGCCGTCGTGGCGAGATGCGTGGCGGCATGCATGAGCGGATGCACGGCGCCTCCCGCGATCAGGCCGCCTTGACCAGCGCCGGCTCGTAGCCGAGGTTCGGTGCCAGCCAGCGCTCCGCCTCCTCCAGCGCCAGTCCCTTGCGCTTCGCATAGTCCTCGACCTGGTCGCGATTGACCTTGCCGACCGCGAAGTACTGCGCGTCAGGATGCGAGAGGTAGAGGCCGCACACCGACGAGGCCGGCATCATCGCGTGGCTCTCGGTCAGCGTGATGCCGACATCGGGAGCACCGAGCAGTTCGAACAGCGCCGGCTTCTCTGTGTGGTCGGGACAGGCCGGATACCCGGGCGCGGGCCGGATGCCACGGTACTGCTCGGCGATCAGCTGCGCGGCATCGAGTGCCTCATCCTTCGCATAGCCCCAGAAATCCTTGCGCACCCGCTTGTGCAGCATCTCGGTGAACGCCTCCGCGAGGCGGTCGGCGATCGCCTTGAGCATGATCGAGCCATAATCGTCGTTGCGCCGCTCGAACTCCTCGAGGTGCTTCTCGATGCCGATGCCTGCCGTGCAGGCGAACGCGCCGATGTAGTCGGCGATGCCGGTGGCCTTCGGCGCGACGAAATCGGACAGGCACTGGTTAGGCCGGCCATCGGGCTTCTGGTTCTGCTGGCGCAGGTTGTGCCAGGTCATCAGCACGCGGTCGCGCTGCTCGTCGGCGTAGATCTGGATGTCGTCGCCGACGGCGTTCGCCGGGTAGAGCGAGAACACCGCGTTGGCGGTGAGCCAGCGCCCCTCGACCACCTTCTTCAGCATCGCCTGGCCGTCGCGGAAAACGTTGCGCGCGGCCTCGCCCACCACCTCGTCCTCGAGGATCTTCGGATACGGGCCGGCGAGGTCCCAGGTCTGGAAGAATGGCCCCCAGTCGATGTACTGCGCGATCTCGGCCAGGTCGGCGTTCTTCAGATGGCGGGTGCCGGTGAAAGCGGGCTTCGGCGGCACGTAGGCCGGCCAGTCGAACGGCTGCAGGTTTGCGCGGGCACGCACCAGCGGGATCAGTTCCGGCCCGCGCTTGTTCGCATGCTGCTCGCGCACCTTCTGCTGGTCCTGCCGCAGATCGTCGAGATAGTTGCGGCGCACAGTCTCGTCCTCGGCGAGCAGGCTGGTGCAGACCGCCACGCTGCGCGAGGCGTCCGGCACCCAGACGGTCGGGCCGCGCGTGTAACCCGGGGCGATCTTGACCGCAGTGTGCGTGCGCGACGTGGTCGCCCCACCGATCAGCAGCGGCTGCGTGAAGCCCTGCCGTTCCATCTCGCGCGCGACATGGCCCATCTCTTCCAGCGAAGGAGTGATCAGGCCGGACAGGCCGATGATGTCGACCTTCTCTTCACGGGCCTTGTCGAGGATCTGCTGGGCGGGGACCATCACGCCCATGTTCACCACCTCGTAGTTGTTGCACTGGAGCACCACCGACACGATGTTCTTGCCGATGTCGTGCACGTCGCCCTTGACGGTGGCGATCAGGATCTTGCCCTTGGCCTTGGTGTCGCCAGACAGTGCCTTCTCGGCCTCGATGTAGGGCACCAGGTGGGCGACCGCCTGCTTCATCACGCGCGCCGACTTGACCACCTGCGGCAGGAACATCTTGCCGGCGCCGAACAGGTCGCCGACGATGTTCATGCCGTTCATCAGCGGGCCCTCGATCACCTCGATCGGGCGGCCACCGCGCTCGGCGAGGCGCGCGCGCGCCTCTTCGGTATCTTCCACGATCCACTGGGTGATGCCATGGACCATCGCATGCGCGAGGCGTGCATCGACATCCTGCTCGCGCCACTCGAGGCTCTGCTCCTGCTTCGCACCGCCGGCTTTCAGCGTGCCGGCGAACTCGATCATCCGCTCGGTGGCGTCGGGGCGGCGGTTGAGCACCACGTCTTCCACGCGCTCGCGAAGCTCGGGCGCGAGGTCGTCGTACACCCCGACCATGCCGGCGTTGACGATGCCCATCGTCATGCCGTTGCGGATCGCGTGGTACAGGAACACGGTGTGGATCGCTTCGCGCGCCGGGTCGTTGCCGCGGAAGCTGAAGCTCACGTTCGACACCCCGCCGCTCACCTTGGCATAGGGCAGGTTGTCGCGGATCCACTTCGTCGCCTGGATGAAGTCGACGCCGTAGTTGTTGTGCTCCTCGATGCCGGTGGCGATCGCGAAGATGTTCGGGTCGAACACGATGTCTTCCGGCGGGAAGCCGACCTGGTCGACCAGCAGCCGGTAGGCGCGCTCGCAGATCTCGATCTTGCGCTCGTAGGTGTCGGCCTGGCCCTGCTCGTCGAAGGCCATCACGATCACCGCGGCGCCGTAGCGGCGGCACAGCTTCGCCTGGCGCAGGAACTCGGCCTCGCCCTCCTTCATGCTGATCGAGTTGACGATCGCCTTGCCCTGCACGCACTTCAGGCCGGCCTCGATCACCTCCCACTTCGAGGAATCGATCATCAGCGGCACGCGCGAGATGTCCGGCTCGGAAGCGACGAGATTCAGGAAGCGGACCATCGCCGCCTTCGAATCGAGCATCGCCTCGTCCATGTTGATGTCGATGACCTGCGCGCCGTTCTCGACCTGCTGGCGCGCGACCGCGAGCGCCTCGTCGTACTGCTCGTTCAGGATCAGCCGCGCGAAGGCCTTCGAGCCGGTGACGTTGGTGCGCTCGCCGACGTTGACGAACAGCGACGACCCCTCGACGTTGAACGCCTCGAGGCCGGACAGGCGCATCTTGTGGTCGGGCGCGGCCATGGTGCGCGGCGCGATGCCTTCCAGCTGCTGCGCGATCGCGCGGATATGGTCGGGCGTCGTGCCGCAGCAGCCGCCGGCGATGTTCACGAAGCCGCTCTCGGCGAACTCGCGCACCAGCGACGAAGTGATGTCCGGCGTCTCGTCGAAGCCGGTGTCGCTCATCGGGTTGGGCAGGCCCGCGTTCGGATAGATGCAGATGTTCGTGTCGCAGATCTTCGACAGCTCTTCGACATACGGCCGCATCAGCGTCGCGCCGAGCGCGCAGTTCAGGCCGATGGTGATCGGGCTGGCATGGCGCACCGAGTTCCAGAACGCCTCGACCGTCTGGCCGGACAGGATGCGACCGGAGGCATCGGTCACCGTGCCGGAGATCATCACCGGCAGGCGCGAGCCGTGTTCCTCGAAGAAGGTTTCGATCGCGAACAGCGCAGCCTTCGCGTTCAGCGTGTCGAAGATGGTCTCGACGAGGAAGAAGTCGACGCCGCCCTCGACCAGTGCGCGCGCCTGGTCCAGGTAGGCCGCGACGAGTTCGTCGAAGGTGACGTTGCGCGCGCCCGGGTCGTTCACGTCGGGCGAGATCGATGCGGTCTTCGGCGTCGGGCCGAAGGCACCGGCGGCGAAGCGTGGCCGCTCCGGGGTCGAATACTTCGCGCAGGCGGCCTTCGCCAGTCGTGCAGCGGCCACGTTCATCTCGTACACGAGATGTTCCATGTGGTAGTCGCCCTGGGCGACGGTGGTGGCACCGAAGGTGTTGGTCTCGATGATGTCCGAGCCCGCAGCGAGGTACTGCTCGTGGATCTCCTGGATCACGTGCGGCTGGGTCAGCACCAGCAGCTCGTTGTTGCCCTTCACGTCGTGCGCGAAGTCGGCGAAGCGCGAGCCGCGGTACTCCGCCTCGCCCAGCTTGTAGCGCTGGATCATCGTGCCCATGGCACCATCCAGTATCAGGATGCGCCGGGCAAGCTGCTGGCGGAGGGTGGCGAAGATCTCGGATTCGGGAAGGGACATGGTGCGATGGGATCCTGTGTGAACCTTTGATCCTAACATGCACCCCCAGCGCCTCCACCGGCGCCGGCCGTGCCGACCCATGAGCCGAATGTCACTCCGGCGTTACACCGGCGCTACATTCCACCGGCAGTGTCCGCCGTCCGTTGCGGCATGCGCCGCGTCAGGCGCAGGTAGTTGAGCCAGCATGCAGCGCCGAGCACCATCGCCACGCCTGCGGTGGCCGCCAGCGACAGCTGGGTGCCGGCGACCAGCGGCGAGACGACGCCGGCGAGGATGGCGTTGCACATCGACTGCGTGAACCCCTGCACCGAGGCGGCCATGCCCCGGTTGCGCGGGAACAGGTCGAGCGCGAGCAGCGTGATGCTGGGCATGGCCAGCGACATGCCGAGCGAATACAACATCAGCGGCAGCACGGTCCACGGTACCGCCGGCGGAAGCAGCAGGTGGTATCCGATGTTCAGGCTCGCGGCGGCTGCCATCACGGCGAAGCCGAGCACCACGGTGCGCTCCGGCGTCGCGCGGCCGGCCAGGCGCCCCGACAGCCAGGCACCGATCATCACGCCGCTGATGCCGGGCACGAACAGCCAGGCGAAATCGGTCGCCGACAGCCCCAGGTGCCGGTAGATCACGGCCGGCGCCGACACCACATAGATGAAGAAGCCGGCGAAGTTGAACGCCACCGCGAACGCCAGCATCGCGAAGCGCGCGCTGCCGAACACCTGCACGTAGTTCGCGAACAGCGGCGCCGCGCGGAAGGGCTGGCGATCGGACTTCGGTAGCGTCTCGGGCAGCGTCCGCGCACAACCCGCCCAGGTGAGCAGCGAGAAGATCGTGAGAAAGACGAAGATCGAGCGCCAGCCGAACGCGATGTCGAGCAGGCCGCCGATCACCGGGGCGACCGCCGGCGCGAGGCTGAACAGCATCGTCACCTGCGACATCAGGCGCTGCGCCATCGGCCCGTCGTAGGTGTCGCGGATGATCGCCCGGCCGACGACGATGCCGGCCCCCGCGGACATGCCCTGCAGCGCACGGCAGGCGAGCAGCGTCTCGATGCTGGGCGCGAGCGCGCAGCCGATCGACGCCACCACGAACACCAGCAGGTTCACCAGGATGACCGGCCGGCGCCCGAAAGAATCGGACAGTGCACCGTGGAACAGCGTCATGATCGCGAAGCTGCCCATGTACGCCGACAGGCTCTGCTGCACGTACAGCTCGTCCACCGCGTAGTCGCGGGCGATCGCCGGGAACGACGGCAGGTAGGTGTCGATCGCGAACGGGCCGATCGTCGCCAGCGCGGCCAGCAGCCAGGGCAGCAGCGTGCCGTGCGTGCGCACCTGCCTGCCCGAGCGGTCGCCTGCAGCCACGGGGTTCTCCGGCCCGTGCGCGCTCAGCGCAGGGGAACTGCAGCAACCACGTCGACCTCGACCAGGAACTCCGGTTCGATCAGGCTGGACACCACCAGCGCGGTGTTGGCCGGGGGCGCCTGCAGGTGCCCGAGGCGCGCGCCGCGCACCTCGCGCATCGCCTCGCGGTTCGCGATGTCGGTCAGGTAGGTGGTGGTCTTGACGATGTCAGCCAGCGTCGCTCCGGCGACCGCCAGCGCGACCTCGATGTTGTCGAACACCTTGTGCATCTGCGCCCGGAAGTCCTGGCTGGCCACCTTGTAACCGGCATCGGCCGGCGCCTGCCCCGACAGGTAGACCATGCGCGCATGGCGCACGTCGACGACCTGGGTGAGGCGCGGTGCGCTCCACAGGTCTGCCGAGTTCAGGTAGCGCACGCGGAAGGCGGGGTCGGCCGGGTCGGTACGCGCGAACTTCAGGGAAGCGCGCGGGGGCAGGTCGTCGTTCATGGCTGGCTCTCGGCAGGTTTCGCGGGCGGCGACGGGATGGCCGCGGGTCGAGGCTACCACCTCGACTGCGGGCACCGCCTGCCCGGGCGGTCTCAGGCGCCGCGGTCGAACCGCCGCAGCTGGATCGCCTCGGCGACGTGCGGGGCAGCGATCGTGCCCACGCCCTCGAGGTCCGCAATCGTGCGCGCCACCTTGCGGATGCGCTGATAGGCGCGCGCCGACAGGGAGAACCGGTCGAGCGCACGCCGGATCAGCGCCAGGCCAGGGCCGTCGAGCACGCAGTGGCGCTCCAGGTCACCCGGCTCAACCAGCGCATTGGGGCAGCCCTGCCGGGCGAGTTGCGTGGCCCGGGCAAGCGCCACGCGCGTACGCACCTGCGCGCTCGGCTCGCCGCGCGGCGCCTCCAGCAGGTCGCATTCGCGCACCGGCGGCACGTCGAGCGCGATGTCTATGCGATCGACCAGCGGTCCGGAGATGCGCCGCCGGTAACGTTCGACCTGCTCCTGGCCGCACTGGCAGCGTCCCGACGGATGCCCGAGGTAGCCGCAGGGGCAGGGGTTCATCGCCGCGACGAACTGGAAGCGTGCCGGGAACTCCGCCCGGCGGGCAGCGCGCGACACGGTGATGCGGCCGCTTTCCAGCGGCTCGCGCAGCACCTCGAGCACACGGCGGTCGAACTCGGTCAGTTCGTCGAGAAACAGCACCCCGTTCAGCGCCAGCGAGATCTCGCCCGGACGGGGCAGGCTGCCGCCGCCGACCAGGGCGACCGCCGAGGCGGTGTGATGCGGCGCCCGGAACGGCCGCTGCCGCCAGCGGCGCAGGTCGAAACCGCCATCGGCGAGCGACTGCATCGCGGCGGATTCGAGCGCCTCGGCATCGGTCATCGGCGGCAGGATCCCGGGCAGGCGGGAGGCGAGCATCGTCTTGCCAGTGCCGGGCGGCCCGACCAGCAGCAGGCTGTGGCCACCGGCGGCCGCAAGTTCGAGCGCCCGGCGCGCCTGCGGCTGGCCGGATACATCGGCCAGGTCGGCGACCGCAGCGCCGCCGGCCGCCTCCGGCGCGGCCGCAGCGCCCTCCCCCGGGCGCACGAGCGCCTCCAGCGAGCGTTCGCCGGCCAGGTGGCGAACGACCGCGCACAGGTCGACCGCCGGCAGCACCCGGGCACCTTCGACCAGGGCGGCCTCGCGCGCACTGGCCTCGGGCAGCACGAACGCACGGCCATCGCGTGCGGCGAACCAGGTCATTGCCAGCGCACCACGGACCGGCCGCAGGTCGCCGGTCAGCGCCAGCTCGCCTGCGAACTCATGCCCGTCGAGCCAGGCGGCAGCGTCGGGGCTGCAGCGCCGGGGGCGCCGCAACTGGCCCGAAGCCACCAGGATGCCGATCGCGATCGGCAGGTCGAAGCGGCCACTCTCCTTGGGCAGTTCCGCCGGCGCGAGATTGACGATGATGCGCCGCGCCGGGAACTCGAAGCCGCTGTTGGCAATCGCGGCACGGACCCGCTCGCGCGCTTCACGAACCTCGGCCTCGGGCAGCCCGACCAGGGCGAACGACGGCAGCCCGTTCGCCAGGTGGACTTCGACCCGCACCGGCGGTGCTTCCATGCCGAGCAGTGCACGGCTGCGCAGCACGGCGACCGGGCTGATGGCCGGACGCGGCGGGCTGGCGGTGGGTACAGCGGTTTCGTCCATCGTGGCCTGCGTGGATCGATGCCGTCCGGCCAGCGGCCAGCGACGGGCGATACGGGACCCGGGCGCTGCGCTGCAGGCCCAGGGAATGCTGCGGGACTTGACCTGGCGGTCGAGTCGGGGGATCGGCCAGCGCGTCTGCCGGCGCGTCAGCCGGCCGGATCGGCTGGCCGCCCCGCGGCCGGCCCGGCGCCGCCTTCGAGCCCGGCCACCCGGGCCTCCAGCGCCTCGAGTTTCTCCCGGGTACGGGCCAGCACCGCCGCCTGCACGTCGAACTCCTCCCGGGTCACCAGGTCCATCCGCTGCAGCGCGGAGCCGACGACGGCACGCACGTTGCGCTGGACATCCTGCGCGGGACTGCTGGCGACGAGCTCACGCAGGCGGCGGGACAGGTCATCGAGGGTGCTCTGGTTGATCATCGGCGCACTCCGGCAGGGACGGGATCGGGAAAGGGCATTTCGGGAAACGCAGCGAAGTATATGCACACCACTGCACTCGGATGGCGACGGGAAACCGTGTTGCGGGAGCGAATCCCGGCGACCCGGCTGGCCAGCAGGCCGCAACAGACAGCGCGCCGCGTCGCCCGCGTCATGTTGCGCCAACGCAACAGGCAAGCTGCGTTTCCATCCTCTCGAATGATGGAGCTGCCACCAGACGATCGGGAGCAATCCGGCTTTTCGTTGTTGTTGCAGGCCTTTCGCACTTCGACGGTGCGCGGCATCACTACGGCGCACCGCCTTGGTGCGGCAGATTGCCGCCATCGCACGTCTGCAGCATCAGGCGATTGTATCCAGTGCGGTTTTCAGGCTGGCATGGAGAATGCTTCTATGGGGCCATGCTGTTTTTGTTGTGACTTCGACACACCCCCTGGAGACCAAACCGATGAAATCGTTCAACAAGACCCTTCTTTCCAGTGCCGTGGCTGTCGCCCTGGCCACTCCGATGGTGGTCCTTGCGCAGGCCAAGGCTCCGGAGTCGCCGCATACCTTTACCGGCAACGTCGGCCTGTTCAGCCAGTACATCTTCCGCGGCCTGACCCAGACCGACCGCAAGCCGGCCCTCCAGGGCGGCTTCGACTACGCCCACGCCAGCGGCTTCTACGCCGGCCTGTGGGGCTCGAACGTGAGCTGGCTGACCGATTCCGCTGCCTACAACGGTGGCAGCTACTCGCTCGAGATCGATACCTACCTCGGCTTCAAGATGCCGGTCGGCGACTTCACTTTCGATGTCGGCTTCCTGCGCTACAACTACCCCGGCAGCCTGCCCCCGGCTGGACTGCCCGCCGGCGCGGCGAAGGCCGACACCAACGAGTTGTACGCCGCCGTCACCTGGAAGTTCGCGACGCTGAAGTACTCGTACTCGCTGGGCGACACGTTCGGCGTCGACGATGCACGCGGCAGCGACTACCTGGACCTGACCGCCACCCTGCCGATCGGTGACACCGGCTTCAGCCTGATCGGCCACGTCGGCCGCCAGACCTACGACGGCCCGAACAGCGCGAACGCTGCCTACACCGACTATCGCCTGGGCATCACCAAGGAGTTCATGGGCCTGAACTTCAGCCTGAACTACACGGACACCAACGCCAAGGACGCGTTCTACAACAACCGCTTCGGCCGCAACATCGGCAGGAGCGCCTGGACCATCGGCGTACAGAAGACTTTCTAACCACCAGACGTCGGGGGCCGGCGTCGCCGGCCCCCCCTTTTTTTGTCGGTCGAGGGGCACACACCATGAAATTTGTCACTGCCATCATCAAGCCGTTCAAGCTCGACGAAGTGCGTGAAGCCTTGTCTGCCATCGGCGTGCAGGGCATCACGGTCACCGAGGTCAAGGGTTTCGGACGCCAGAAGGGCCACACGGAGCTGTATCGCGGCGCCGAGTACGTCGTCGACTTCCTTCCCAAGGTCAAGATCGAAGTCGCGATCAAGACCGACATGCTCGACCAGGTCATCGAAGCCATCGAGAAATCGGCCAGCACCGGCAAGATCGGCGACGGCAAGATCTTCGTCTACGAGCTCGAGCAAGTCGTCCGCATCCGCACCGGCGAGACCGGCGCAGACGCCCTCTAACCACGTCCTGTCACTGAAGAACAAGATCGGGAGATCGCATGAAGAAGCTGCTCGTGACCCTGCTCACTGCCGTCTCGCTCGCGTTCAGCGCGGGCGCGATCGCGCAGCCCGCGCCTGAACCAGCCAAGATGGAAGCGAAAGCCGAAGAGGCGAAGGCAGCACCCGCTCCTGCGGCTGCGCCGGCCGCCGAAGCAAAGAAGGCGGAGGAACCCGCCGCCGACGCGCCGAAGCCGCCGAACATCAACAAGGCCGACACCACGTTCATGTACATCGCCACGGTGCTGGTGATCTTCATGATCATCCCCGGCCTCGCGCTGTTCTACGGTGGGCTCGTGCGCCAGAAGAACATGCTGTCAGTGCTGATGCAGGTGTTCGTCACGTTCTCGCTGATCGCGATCCTCTGGGTCGTCTACGGCTACTCGATCGCCTTCACCAGCGGCAGCCCGTACATCGGAGGACTCGACAAGCTGTTCCTGTCCGGCGTCACCGATGCGTCCGGCGCCGCGACGTTCAGCAAGGACACGTACATCCCCGAGTACCTGTTCATCGTGTTCCAGCTGACCTTCGCAGCCATCACCCCGGCCCTGATCGTCGGCGCCTTCGCCGAGCGGATGAAGTTCTCCGCGGTGCTGCTGTTCCTGGTGATCTGGTTCACGTTCGCCTACCTGCCGATGGCGCACATGGTCTGGTACTGGGACGGTCCGGATGCGATCACCGACGAGAAGACGCTCGAGGCGGTCACCGCATCGGCCGGTCTGCTCTGGGGCTGGGGCGCACTCGACTTCGCCGGCGGCACGGTCGTGCACATCAACGCCGGGATCGCTGGTCTGGTGGGTGCCTACATGCTGGGCAAGCGGGTCGGTCTCGGCCGCGAACCGATGCCGCCACACAGCCTGGTGTTCACCATGATCGGTGCATCGATGCTGTGGGTGGGCTGGTTCGGATTCAACGTTGGCTCGAACCTGGAAGCCAACGGTGTCGCCGGTCTCGCCTTCCTGAACACGCTGATCGCCACTGCGGCCGCCGTGCTGGCCTGGACGTTCGCCGAGTGGATGGGCAAGGGCAAGCCGAGCATGCTGGGTGCAGCCTCCGGTGCGGTCGCCGGCCTGGTCGCGATCACTCCGGCCTGCGGCTTCGTCGGCCCGATGGGTGCGATCGTGATCGGCCTCGTGTCCGGCTTCCTGTGCCTGTGGGGCGTCACCGGCCTGAAGCGGATGCTCGGTGCGGACGACGCACTCGACGTGTTCGGCGTGCACGGTGTGGGCGGCATCGTCGGTGCCATCCTGACCGGCGTGTTCGCCTCGCCGTCGCTCGGCGGCGCAGGGATCTGCGACTACGTCAAGAACGTCTGCGGCCAGCCCCTGGCCAACGGGATCGGCGGGCAGGTGATGGTGCAGATCCAGGCGGTGCTGGTGGCCGTCGTACTGTCCGCGGTGGTTACCTTCATCGCGCTGAAGATCGTCGACCTGATCGTCGGCCTGCGCGTGACCGAAGAAGAGGAACGGGAAGGTCTGGACGTCAGCTCGCACGGCGAGAAGGCGTACAACTGATCCCGGCAGCACAACGAAAAACGGGCACCTTCGGGTGCCCGTTTTTTTTCGTCCGCGCTGCCGCGCTACTCGGCCTTGATGCCCGCCTCGCGCACCACCTGCCCCCAGCGCGCGATGTCGTTGACGATGATCTTGCCGAATTCGGCCGGCGTCATCGGCGTGCCGACCGCCCCCTCGCCCTCGAGCCGCTTCTGCGTCTCCGGCGAAAGCAGGCTCGCGTTTACCTCCTTGTTCAGCCGGGTGATGATCGGACCCGGCAGTCCCGCCGGACCGACGACGCCCCACCAGTTCGCGGCCTCGTAGCCGGGCAACCCGGCTTCGTTGATCGACGGCACGTCGGGCAGCGTCGGATTGCGCTTCAGGCTGCCCACGCCGAGCGGACGCAGCCGGCCGGAGCGGATATGGCCCTGCATCTGGATGAGCGAACCGATGGTCACCTGTGACTGGCCGGCGATCACGTCAGTCATCGCCGGGCCGCCGCCCTTGAACGGCACGTGGGTCATCTGCACCTTGGCCATGCGGGTGAACAGTTCACCCGACAGGTGCTGGAACGAACCGATGCCGGCCGACGCGAGATTCAACTTGTTCGGGTTCGCACGCGCATAGGCGATCAGTTCCTTCACCGAATTGACCGGCAACTGGGGATTGACCACCAGCACGTTCGGCCCGCTGCCCACCATCGCGATCGGCGCGAACGACTTCACCGAGTCGTACGACAGCTTGTAGAGCGCGGGGTTGAAGGCGAAGGCGACCGACACGATCAGCAGCGTGTAGCCGTCGGGGGCGGCACGCGCCACCAGCTCGGTGCCGATCACACCACCGGCACCACCGCGGTTGTCGATGATCACCGCCTGGCCGACGCGTTCCTGCAGTTGCTGGCCGACCATGCGGCCGACGATGTCGTTGCTGCCACCGGGCGCAAACGGGATCACCAGGCGGATCGGCTTGACCGGATAATCGGTCGCACCGGCGCCGCCGGCCAGCGTTCCCAGCAGCAGCAGGGCTGGAACCCGGGCAAGGGGGTGCGGGCATGCCGCGCGGGTAGCTGCGTTGCCGGTCGGGTGCCGGCCTTCGACGATCTGGCTCACGGGATCCTCCTTGGGTAATGGGGCGGGAGTCTACTACCGCGCGCGGCCCGCGGACCGACCTCCCGCTCGAGTGCCGCTCCTGCGTCGTACGGGCGGAGCTTGCCCTTCTCCTTACGGGAAACCGTGTTGCGTCATGACCGCGAAAGCGCCGTCGTGGATCAAACGGGAGTGTCGCCTGTCCGTCCTGTCACGAGGGCCGTCCACGCGATCGGCTACACTGACCGACCGCCAGAAGTGATTGTGCCCAGCCGATGTCGATGCCCATGCCGATTCCCGCCACGCCCGTCCCGAACCTGAAGACCGCGTTGTCCGGCCCGCTGCCCGACCTCGAAAAGCGCATCCTGGAATCGCAGCCGGCCATCGAGCACTGGTTCCGCAGCCAGTGGCAGGAGCACGAGAGCCCGTTCTACGGCTCGGTCGACCTGCGCAACAGCGGCTTCAAGCTGGCACCGGTGGACACCAACCTGTTCCCGGGTGGCTTCAACAACCTCAATCCCGACTTCCTGCCGCTGTGCGTGCAGGCCACCCAGTCCGCGATAGAAAAGATCTGCCCGGACGCGCGCGGCGTGCTGCTGGTGCCGGAGAGCCACACGCGCAACCAGTTCTACCTGAAGAACGTGGCAGCCCTGACCACCATCCTGCGCGCGGCAGGGCTGGTCGTGCACATCGGCACGCTGCTGCCCGAGATCACCGAGCCCACCGACATTGCACTGGACGACGGCCGCTCGATCACGCTGGAACCGCTGGTGCGCAACGGCAGGCGGCTGACCGTCGCCGGCTTCGACCCGTGCGTCGTGCTGCTCAACAACGACCTGTCGGCCGGCGTGCCCGAGGTACTCAAGGGGCTCGACCAGTGGGTGCTGCCGCCGCTGCAGGCGGGTTGGACCACGCGCCGCAAGTCGCAGCATTTCGCGCACTACGACACCGTGGCCAAGGAGTTCGCGTCGCTGCTGGAGATCGATCCCTGGCTGATCAACCCGCTGTTCGAGCGCTGCGGCAAGATCAACTTCAAGGACCGGCAGGGCGAGGAATGCGTGGCCGGGTACGTGTCCGAGATGCTTGCCGACATCAAGGCCAAGTACCGTGAGTACGGCATCGACCAGGAACCCTTCGTGATCGTCAAGGCCGATGCCGGGACCTACGGCATGGGCATCATGACGGTGCGCGACGCAAGCGAGGTGCAGCAGCTCAACCGCAACCAGCGCAAGAAGATGGCGGTGGTGAAGGAGGGGCTGGAGGTGCACGAGGTGCTGGTGCAGGAAGGGGTGTACACCTTCGAGAACGTCGATGGTGCAGTCGCCGAGCCGGTCGTCTACATGATGGACCACTTCGTGGTCGGCGGCTTCTACCGGGTGCACACAGACCGCGGGCAGGACCAGAACCTGAACGCGCCCGGCATGAGCTTCGTGCCGCTGGCATTCAAGACCCCCTGTTCGGTGCCCGACCCGGGCGCCGCGCCGGATGCCGCGCCGAACCGCTTCTATGCCTACGGGGTGATCGCCCGACTGGCGCTGCTGGCTGCTGCGCGCGAGATCGAGACGCTTACCTCCGCCCCGCATCAGGCCGGAATGTGACCGCAGGCGAGTTCACGATTAACATGTCGGCATGAAACTGCTGGTGATCGCCGACCCGCTGGCGACCTTCAAGACATACAAGGACTCGACCTTCGCGATGATGCGCGAGGCATCGCGCCGCGGGCACGCCCTGTTCGCGATGGAAGCGCGCGAGATGATCGTGCGCGGAGGCGTGGTATCCGGCTACGCCGCCGCCGTCTCCCTGAAGGCGCCTGGCGCGGATCCATGCGACTGGTTCGAGGTCTCGGCGCAGGCATTCATGCCGCTGTCTGATTTCGACATCGTGCTGATGCGCAAGGATCCTCCGTTCGACAACGAGTACCTGTACGCGACCCACCTGCTGGAACTGGCCGCTCGCCAGGGCGCACGGGTGGTCAACGACCCGCGCACCATCCGCGACTTCAACGAGAAGCTGGCCGTGGCCCGCTTCCCGCAGTTCGCACCGCCGACGCTGGTCACCAGCCTCGAGCCGGTGCTGCGCGAGTTCCTCGCCGAGCATGGCGACGTGATCTTCAAGCCGCTGGACGGCATGGGCGGCAGCGGCATCTTCCGGGTACGCACCGACGACCCGAACATCGGCGTGATCATCGAGACGATCACCCAGCACGGCAGCCGCACGATCATGGCGCAGCGCTACCTGCCCGAGATCCGCGACGGCGACAAGCGCGTACTGCTGATCGACGGCGTGCCGGCGCCGTATGCGCTGGCGCGCATACCCAAGGCAGGCGAGACCCGCGGTAACCTCGCGGCCGGTGGCACCGGCGTCGCCCGGCCGCTGACCGAGCGCGACCGCGAGATCGCCGGGACCGTCGGGCCGGTGCTGCGCGACCTCGGGCTGACACTGGTCGGCCTGGACGTGATCGGCACCCACCTGACCGAGATCAACGTGACCAGCCCGACCGGCATGCAGGAGATCGCGCAGCAGACCCCGTGCGATCCGGCCGCGCTGATGATCGATGCACTGGAGCGGCTGGCCGCTCGACCGGCCACGGGTAAGACAGCTTCGCCGGGAGTCGGCCGATGATCGGCATCCTGATCATCGCGCACGGTACGCTCGCCGAAAGCCTGATCCATTGCGCAAGCCACGTGCTGGGCAAACGTCCGATGCGCGTTCGCCAACTGGGCGTGACCATCCATGACGATCCGGCCGCCATCCTGCCGCAGGCGCAGGACCTGGTGGCGCACCTCGACGACGGCAACGGCGTGCTGATCCTCACCGACATCTACGGCGCGACGCCGTGCAACCTCGCCTCGAAACTGCTGCACCCCGGACGGGTGGAAGGCATCGCCGGGGTCAGCCTGCCGATGCTGATCCGCGCCCTCACCTACCGCGACAAGCCCCTGGAACAGATGCTTGCCAAGGCGATCAGCGGCGGCCGCGACGGCGTGGTGCGCATGCCCCACCAGCCGCACCATGGATCGAGCACCGACACAGGACAGGCCGATGCTGCGCACTGAAGTCGAAATCGTCAACAAGCTCGGGCTGCACGCGCGCGCCTCGGCGAAGCTGACCCAGCTGGCCGGGCAGTTCAAGTGCGAGGTCTGGCTGACCCGCGACGCCCGCCGCGTGAATGCCAAGAGCATCATGGGCGTGATGATGCTCGCCGCTGCGCGCGGCGTGCGTATCGGCATCGAGACCGACGGCCCGGACGAGTCGGAAGCGGCCACGGCGCTGGCCGCCCTGGTCGCCGACCGCTTCGGCGAAGGCGAGTGACGCCGGCGATGGGCCCTGCCGGGCAACCGCCGGTGGATGCCGACGCGGCCGCCGCACGCTCGATGCGCATGAGCTTCACCATGCACGGCATCGGCGCCTCGGACGGCATCGCGATCGGCCCCGCCCACCTGGTGTCCTACGCCACCCTGGAGGTCGCGCATTACCTGGTGCCGGCCGGCGAGCTCGCGAACGAGCGCCAGCGCTTCGCCACCGCGCTTGCAAGCGTGCGCGATGAGCTGACCCAGCTGCGCGACAGCATCCCGGCGGCGGCACCGGCGGAGTTCGCTGCCTTCATCGACCTGCACCAGATGATCCTCGCCGACTCGACGCTGTCCCAGGGACCGCTCGACCTGATCGACAGCCAGCAGTGCAATGCCGAGTGGGCGCTGAAGCTGCAGCTCGACCTGCTGCTCGACCAGTTCGACACCATCGACGATCCCTACCTGCGCGAGCGCAAGGGCGACATCCTGCAGGTGGTCGAACGGGTGATGAAGGTGCTGGCAGGAAAGCCGGGCTACATCCCGCGCGAGCTGCCCGGCAGCGCGCGCGCGATCCTGGTCGCGCACGACCTGTCGCCGGCGGACATGATCCAGTTCAAGCAGCTGCCTTTCGCCGGGTTCCTGACCGACCTGGGCGGATCCACCTCGCATACCGCGATCGTCGCGCGCAGCCTGAACATCCCGGCCATCGTCGCGCTGCACCGGGCGCGCGCGCTGATCCGCGAGAACGACCAGCTGATCATCGACGGCACCCTGGGCGTGGTCATCGTCAACCCGGACCCGGCCGTGCTCTCCGAATACCGGCTGCGCCAGGAAGCGCTGGGCATCGAACGCGCGAAGCTGCAGCGGCTCGCCACCAAGCCGGCCTCGACGATAGACGGCAGCACCATAGAACTGCTGGGCAACATCGAGGGGCCGGACGACGTCGCCGACGTGCGGCTGAACGGCGGCATGGGCGTTGGGCTGTTCCGCACCGAGTTCCTGTTCATGAACCGCGACGAGCTGCCGGACGAGGACGAGCAGTTCGAGGCCTACCGCGCCGTCGCGCAGGCGATGGACGGGCTGCCGGTGACCATCCGCACGCTCGACATCGGCGCCGACAAGACGTTGCGCGGCTCGGAGCGCGCCTCGGCGAACCCGGCGCTCGGGCTGCGCGCGATCCGCCTGTGCCTGGCCGACCCGCCGCTGTTCCATACGCAGTTGCGGGCGCTGCTGCGCGCCTCGGCGTTCGGCACGCTGAACATCCTGGTGCCGATGCTGTCGACGAAGATCGAGCTCGCGCAGACACTGGCAGCGGTAGACCGCGCGCGCGCCAGCCTGGTCGACGATGGCATCGCGTTCGCGCCGAAGGTCGCCATCGGCGGCATGGTCGAGATACCGGCTACCGCGATCGCGCTCGACGTGTTCCTCAAGCACCTCGACTTCCTGTCGATCGGCACCAACGACCTGATCCAGTACACCCTCGCGATCGACCGCACCGACGATGCCGTCGCCCACCTGTACGATCCGCTGCATCCGGCGGTGATCTCGCTGATCGCCGGCGTCGCCGAGCGAGCGAACCGGGCCAACATCCCGGTCGCAGTCTGCGGCGAGATGGCCGGCGATGTCGATCTCACCCGACTGCTGATCGGCCTCGGCCTGCGCCAGCTCTCGATGCACCCGGCATTCCTGCTCGAGGTGAAGCAGCGCATCCTGAAGACCCAGCTCTCGGATATCTCGTCGATGGCCCGCCGGATCGCACGCACCCGCGACCCCGACCGCATCCGCAGGCTGGTCGAGCGGCTGAACGCCTGATGCACGGTGTGGGCCGGCGTGGGTGTTTGACAGCCGCCCGCCTCAGGGGTTACCGTGCATCCAGTCATCACGCGCCGATTTGAGTTCAGCTTGCGGGCGCGCTACAAATTCGGCTAAAGAGAAATGAAGATTTCTCCGCCCCGGCCTGCGCAAGCACACCGGGGCTTTTTCGTTCCCGGCCGGCATCCGCCGGCCCCTCCTACAACTGCCTTCAGCCGCATGGATACATCCACCCCGGCCCGATCGGTCGGCGCAGTGACGCCGCAGCGCGCCAGCTTCAGCGAGCCCCTGGCGCTGCGCTGCGGCCGCTCGATCGCGTCCTATGAGCTGGTCTACGAGACCTACGGGCAGCTCAACGCCGACCGCTCCAACGCGATCCTCGTCTGCCATGCGCTGAACGCATCGCACCACGTGGCCGGCTTCTACGCCGACGATCCGGAGAACGTCGGCTGGTGGGACAACATCATCGGCCCGGGCAAGCCGGTGGACACCGACCGCTTCTTCGTGATCGGCGTGAACAACCTCGGCGGCTGCTTCGGCTCCACCGGCCCGATGAGCATCGACCCTTCCACCGGGCGTCCGTACGGTGCCAGCTTCCCGCTGGTGACGGTCGAGGACTGGGTCGCCGCGCAGGCAAGGCTCGCCGATCATCTCGGCATCGAGCGCTTCGCGGCGGTGCTGGGTGGCAGCCTCGGCGCGATGCAGTCGCTGTCGTGGACCCGCCAGTTCCCCGACCGCCTGCGCCATGCACTGGTGATCGCCTGCGCACCGAACCTGTCCGCGCAGAACATCGCGTTCAACGAGGTCGCGCGCCAGGCGATCCTCACCGACCCCGACTTCCATGGCGGCGACTACTATGCGCACGGCACGACGCCGGTGCGCGGCCTGCGCGTGGCACGCATGGTCGGCCACATCACCTACCTGTCCGACGACGCGATGGCCAGCAAGTTCGGCCGGCAGTTGCGCAACGGCAGCATCGGCTACGGCTTCGAGCCAGAGTTCCAGATCGAGTCCTACCTGCGCTACCAGGGCGGCAAGTTCGCCGAGTACTTCGACGCGAACACCTACCTGCGGATCACCAAGGCGCTCGATTACTTCGACCCTGCGTTCGAGTTCGGCGGCGACCTGTCGAAAGCGCTGGCCGCTGCGCGGGCAGGCTTCCTCGTGGTGTCGTTCACCACCGACTGGCGCTTCGCGCCCGAGCGCTCGCGCGAGATCGTGCAGGCCCTGCTGCGCAACCAGCTCGACGTCACCTACGGCGAGATCGACGCACCGCACGGCCATGACGCATTCCTGCTGGACGATCCGCGCTACCACGCACTGGTGCGCGCCTATGTCGATCGCATCCATGCCGAGATCGCCGGGGGCGCGCGATGAAGGGCCCGCGCGCCGACTTCGCGGTGATCGCCGGGCGCATCCGGCCCGGCGCCAAGGTGCTGGACCTCGGTTGCGGCGATGGTTCGCTGCTGCGCCACCTGCGCGAATCACTGGACGTGCGCGGCTACGGCATCGAGATCGACGACGAGAAGATCCCGGCCTGCGTGAAGAACGGCATCAACGTGCTGCAGATGGACCTCGAGTCCGGCCTGTCCGGGTTCGACCCCGGGTCGTTCGACTACGTGATCCTGTCGCTCACGCTGCAGTCGATGAAGAACAGCGAACGCATCCTGTCCGAGATGCTGCGCGTCGGCCGCGAGGGCATCGTGTCGTTCCCGAACTTCGGCTTCTGGCGCAACCGCATCCAGCTGGCGCGCGGACGCATGCCGGTGAACGACGAATTCCCTCACCACTGGTACGACACGCCAAACATCCACCTGTGCACGCTGACCGACTTCGAGGCCTTCTGCATGCAACACCGCATCCGCATCCTGGAGCGCATTGCACTGCATGAGGGCAACGAGGTCAGGACGTTGCCCAACCTGCGCAGTTCGCTGGTCGTCTATCGCTTCGGCAGCGGCGTGTAACTCGGCAGCGGCGTGCAACTCGGCAGCGACGTGTAGATCGGCAGCGACGTGTAGATCGGCAGCGGCGTGCAGTTCAGCCCCAGGGCCCGGGAAACACTTCGCCCATGTAGACATCGGGCGTAGCCTCGATCGCCTCCGGCCACTCGCCTGGCGGCGGGAGGGTACGCGGCGCGGGCGGCGATGCACGCCCGTCGCGCCCGACCTGTTCCATCGAGAAGTAGAGCTGCACACCGTGGCCTGCCGGGTCCAGGGCGGTGGCGAACCAGTCGATGCCGGGGCTCAGCGCTGTCGGAAGGTCCACGAAGCGGCAGCCGCGGCCTTCCAACCAGGCGATCGCCGCCCGCAGCTGCCGGTAGGTCGCCACCTGGAATCCGAAGCTCATCACGGTGGATGGACCGGGCCAGCCGAGGTCTGCGCGCAGTGCCGACGGATAGAGCGCCAGCGAGTGATGCTCGGTATTGCAGCGCAGGAACACGCAGCGGTGGCCGTTCCATTCGACGCACTCGGTCACGATGAAGCCCAGGCGCTCCACATAGAACGCCACCATCGCGTCGAGGTCGTCGCAGAACAGGCGCAGTGGACCATGGCGCACGACCTTGAACGGCCGCGACAGCAGCACGCCGTCGACCTCGTGGACGGCGGGCAGCGACTCGGGATGCCGGTGCCCGGAGGAGGGGTCGATGCCCTGGGCGAGCATGCGCTCGACCTCGGCGAGTTCACCGACCTGGGGCAGGCCCGGTCGCTGACGGAAGCCGCGTTCGTGCATCGCGCGCGGTTTCGCCGTGCCGGCCCAGCCGATCTGCTCTATGCCGTAGTAGAGCTCGTTGCGATGCCCCTCGGGGTCCATCGGATACACATGCCAGTTCGAGCCCGGCATGTCGCGACCGACGCGGTTGATCGCAATGCCATGGGCACCGAAGTAGTCGATCGCGTGCGACACCTCGGCGAGGCTGCCCACCTGCCAGGTCAGCTGGTTCAGGTCGACCTTCGCGGGCAGCACGTCGGCGCGGCCCAGCGCATTGAACACGCGCCGGTTGAACAGCACGAACGAATGATGGTCGGTGCCATGCCGGATGAAGTACAGGTTCGTGTCGCCGAGCGCCTTCAGTTCATCGCGCTTCGGATGGTTCGCCGCAAGGTCCTGCGGATCGGAGATGCGCAGGCCCAGCCCCTCGCAGTAGAACTCGAGGCAGGCAGAGACATCGTCGACGTTGTAGCCGAAGTGGCCGAGCCGGCGGATGCGGAACGGCCGGTCGAGAAGCACGCCGCCGACATCGTAGCGGCGATCCGCCTGCGTACCCGGGATACCCTCTTCGGCCATCGGCGCTGCTGCCTATTCGCCCTGGACGACAGGATTGTCGATCGTGCCGATGCCGGAGATCGTCACCCGCACGCGATCGCCCGGCTTCAGGAAGATGCCGCGCGGACGCCCCACGCCCGAAGGCGTGCCGGTCGCGATGACGTCACCAGGCAGCAGCGTCATGCGCCGGCTGAGATATTCGATCAGTTCGGCGACGTTGAAGATCAGGTCGGCGACGAGCGTGTCCTGCATCCGCTCCTGGTTGACCCAGGTCTCCAGCCGACAGGCATACGGATCGGGCACCTGGGATGCAGGCACGATCCACGGCCCCATCGGCGCGCCGGTCTCGAAGTTCTTGTGGCCGAACCAGTCGATGTTCCAGCGCGGCCAGTCGGGACGGCGCGACAGGTCGCGCAGCGAGACGTCGTTCATCACGGTGTAGCCGGCTACGTACTTCATCGCATCGGCGAGCGCGACGTTGCGCGCGCGCCGGCCGATCACCACCGCAAACTCGCCTTCCCAGTCGACTTTCTTCGAGATCGCCGGCAGGCGGATCTCGTCCTTCGGCCCGACCACGCAGTGCGGGCCCGACTTCAGGAACAGGTAGGGCTGGGTGTTCGCCTTGTCGACGCCAGCGCCTTCGGCGGACATCTCGCCGGCATGGGCCTGGTAGTTCGCGCCGGTGCAGTAGATCGCCGGCGGGTACAGCAGCGGGGCCATCAGTTCAACCGAGGACAGCGGGCGCGAGGCGACGCCGGATGCGCCGGCGAGCGCCGCCAGCGCGGGCTCGGCAATGTCCCAGGCGCCGAGCACCGAGAGCGTCGACGCGGCCCAGGACGTACCCGGCAGCGCATCGAGCAGGTCGATCACACGGTCATCATCGGCAAGGATGGCCGCGCGCGGCGTGCCGTCGGCACCGCGCTGATTCAGCAACTTGAACTGCGCCAAGATTCCTCCTGTCGCGGGCAGTACCGGGCTCGTCCCGGCGCCCGCATCGTCGTGGATGCGAACCGACCTGCCGGGTGGGCGGTCAGCTCCGGTAGTCGGGGTGGTGCTTCTCGACCAGTGCCATGCTGGCCACCCAGTCGCGGCTCTTCGAATCGTAGGCGCCGATGCGTCCGAACTTGCGCGCCCGCTCGACGCAGGTCTCGTGCGACGGCACCTTCAGCTTCACGCCGCCGGCGAGCGCGCCGATCTGCGCGCGGCAGGCCAGTTCGAAGAAGTGATGATAGATGTAAGCCTCGGCGATGGTCGTGCCACAGACCAGCGCACCATGGTTCTCGAGGATCATCACCCACTTGTCGCCGAGCGCCTTCGCCATGAAGTCGGTGCCCTCGCGCGTGGTGTCGTCGACCTCGTTCGGATAATAGGCGATGCGTTCGTAGAAGCGCATCGCCTGCTGCGTCAGCGGCAGCAGCCCGTCGGCCTGCGCCGACACCGCGAGGTTCGCCGGTGAATGCGTATGCACCGCGGACATGATCTCCGGTCGGGCAGACAGCACCGACGCGTGAACGTTGTAGGCCGCCGGACTTGCCTTCCATGCAGAGGCCATCACCTGCTTGCCCGACAGGTCGTACTTGACCAGGTTCGAGGCAGTGACCTGCTCCATGAATACGTTGTCGGCCTTGACCAGGAAATGATCCGGGTTGTCCGGACAGCGCGCAGAGATATGGTTGTAGGTCATGTCGACGAACGTGAAATGCGCGACCAGCCAGTGCGCAGCCGCGAGTTCGCAACGAAGGGTCCACTCGGCAGGGCTGACGGCGCCCTGCAGGCTGCTGCCGGGTGATGCTGGGGTATCGCTGGTGTCGGGCATCGGGTCTTGCATCGTCAAGGACATGGCCACCGGGCGTCGAACCGGTGGGCGGGAACTGCGCAGGCCCGAGCGGGGTACGTACGACCTTCGTGGGCAGGCGCACCTGCAGGCCGTTGGCACCTGCGCTCAGGATGCGTCAAACTTACCCCCACCCGAGGCTGGCGTCAAAAGAGCCCGGACTACTGGAGGAGCATCACGGTGTCGAAGACGTTCTCGAACAGGGGCCTGGTGGCGGCAGGAGCCACTGTATCCGTACTGGCCGCATCCGTCCTGGCGGTGCCGGTGGCGTCGGCACAACCTGCGGGCACCGCCTGGCCATCGCGGCCGATCCGCCTGATCGTGCCCAATGCGCCAGCGGGCCTCGCCGACATCACCGCACGGCTGGTCGGCACGCGACTGGGCGAGGCCCTGGGCCAGCCGCTGATCGTCGAGAACCGCGCCGGCGCTGGCGGCACCATCGGCACTGCTGCCGCGGTGAAGGCCGCGCCCGATGGCTACACGCTGCTGGCCGTGTTCGACAGCCATGCCACCAATCCTCATCTGTTCAAGAGCATCCCCTACGACACCGTGAACGACCTCGCGCCGATCTCGCTGCTGGTGCGCGGGCCTCTGGTGCTGGTGGTGCATCCGGCGGTGCCGGCGAAAAGCGTCAAGGACCTGCTGGCGCTGGCGCGTGCGAAGCCGGGTGCGCTGAACAATGCGATCGTCGGGCCGGGCTCGCCGGCGCGCCTGCTGGTGGAACTGCTCGAGCTCACCGCGAAGATCGAAGTCACCCAGGTCCCGTACAAGGGTGCCTCGGGCGCGCTGGCCGACCTGATCGGCGGCCAGGTCGATGCGATGTTCGCGACCGTGCCCAGCATCTCCGGCCACTGGAAGGCGGGCAAGCTGCGCGCGATCGCGGTGACCTCCGAGAAGCGCAGCCCGGCACTGCCAGGGGTGCCGACGATGAACGAGACGCTGCCCGGCTTCGATGCGGAGGCATGGGTCGCGCTGCTCGCGCCGGCCCGCACGCCATCGGACATCATCACCCGCGTGCACGCGGAGACGGTGAAGATCCTTGCCCAGCCCGAGATGCGCGAGCGGCTCGGCGAGCAGGGCCTGGAAGCGGTAGGCAGCACGCCGGCCCAGGCCGACAAGTGGATCCGCACCCAGATCGAACGCTGGGGCCGGGTGATCCGCGAGCAGAAGATCGTGATCGAGTGAGTCCCGGCACCGCCCTGCACGATGGTGCCCATCGTGCCCAGGACGGCGCTCAGGGCCGCGCTCAGGGCGGGTTGATCCCCGCGCGCTTCGCCACCGCGGCGATCACGGCAAGCTGCTCCCGGATGAAGCGGTCGAACGCCTGCGGCGTCCCGGCCACCGGCTCGGCACCCAGCGCACGCATGCGCGCGACGATGTCCGGCAGCGCCAGCGCACGCACGATCTCGGTGTTGAGACGATCGATCACCGGGCGCGGCGTCTTCGCCGGTGCCAGCATGCCGCCCCAGGAGTCGAAGTCGAAGCCGGGGATGGTCTCGGCGATGGTGGGCAGTTCGGGATGGGTGCCGACACGTTTCGCGGTCGACACGGCGATCGGGCGCAACTTGCCGTCCTTGATCATGGTCATCGCGCTCGACAGCGGCGCCATGAAGAACTGCACTCGTCCCGCGATGGTGTCGGTGAGCGCCTCGGGGATGCCCTTGTAGGGGACGTGTACCACGTCGATCTTCGCCGCTTCCTTGAACATCTCGGCGGCGAAGTGCGTGCCGCTGCCGGTGCCCGCAGAACTGTAATTGAGCTGGCCCGGCTTCGCCTGCGCCAGCGCGACCACCTCGCGTACCGAAGTCGCGGGCAGGGAATTGGGCACCACCAGCAGGTAGGCACTGGTGAACATCTGGGTGATGCCGGCGAAATCGCGCACCGTGTCGTAGGTAACCCGCGCCACGGACGGCTGGATCACGTGTGCGCCCGAGACCGCGAGCAGCGTATGCCCGTCCGGGACGGCATCGGCCACCAGCTTCGCGCCGATGGTGCCGCCGGCGCCAGGCCGGTTGTCGACCAGCACGTTCTGGCCGAGCACGTCGGTGAGACGGCTGGCGATCAGGCGCGAGAAGATGTCGGGCTGTCCGCCGGGCGTGAAGCCGATGATGATGCGGATCGGACGAGTCGGGAAATCCTGCGCGGTCCTGGCCTGCGCATCCGCGTGGCTGGTCAACCCGCAGCCCGCGCACAGGGCAAGCACGGTTGCAGCGGACGCGAGCCCTGCCTGAGGTGCCGGGGCGATGGGCGTGCATGCACGCCGTCCATGACTGTGGGACATGTGTCCTTCTCCTGCGTCGGGCCGATGGTCCGGCCACTGTGTTGGGTGGGTTCCGGTGCGCAGCCTACATCAGGGCGGCCGGTGCCGCAGCGGCGCCGGGGGGCTCTGGCGGCCGGCTGACCCGACCCGCCAGCCATACCAGCAGCAGCACCGGCAGCCCGAGCAGCGCCGTACCGGTGAAGAACCAGGCGTACCCGACCTGGTCGACGGCCCAGCCCGAGAAGCCGGCAAGGAACTTTGGCAGCAGCAGCATCACCGAGGTGAACAGGGCGTACTGGGTCGCCGAGTACGACACATTGGTGAGGCCGGACAGGTAGGCGATGAAGGCCGAGGACGCGATGCCCGCCGACAGGTTGTCGGCCGAGACGATCCAGATCAGCGCGTTCAGGTCGTGCCCGCGCCCGGCCAGCCATGCGAACAGCAGGTTGGTCAGCGCGGACAGCACCGCGCCCAGGAACAGCACGCGCGTGACGCCCAGCTTCATCGCCATCACGCCACCCAGGCCGACACCGGCGAGCGTCATGATGAGCCCGTACACCTTCGATACGGCGGCCACCTCGTCCTTCGTGAAGCCCATGTCCCGGTAGAACGGATTGGCCATCACGCCCATCACGACGTCCGAGATGCGGTAGACCGAGATCAGCGCCAGGATGAGCAGCGCATGCCAGCGGTAGCGCACGACGAAGTCGACGAAAGGGTTCACCGCCGCGCCGTGCAGCCAGGCGGCGAAACGCGCCAGCCAGCGCGGCAGGCGCAGCGCCAGGCGCTCGGCCATCGCGTGCTCGGCTTCGGCAGCACCGGGCAACGGCCGGGCGGCCGGCTCTGGCGACAGCAGCACGGTCACCACACCGACCAGCATCGACGCCGCCATCACCAGGTAGGCCATCATCCACGGTGTCTGCTCGTAGGTCGCCTCGCTCGGATCGAAGCGCGCGGCCACCCACAGCACGCCCGCGCCGGCCCAGATCATCGCCAGCCGGTAGCCGGTCTGGTAGGCGGCGGCCATCGCCGCCTGCCGCTCCACGCCGGCCGATTCGATGCGGAATGCATCGAGCGCGATGTCCTGGGTCGCGGATGCGAACGCCAGCAGCAGGGCAAACAGGATCAGCGGCTGCAGTGCCTGCTGCGGATCGGACATCGCCATGCCGCACAACGCACCGATGATGGTCGCCTGCGCCAGCAGCAACCAGCTGCGACGCCGTCCGAAGCGGCGCGTCAGCAGCGGGATCGGCAGCCGGTCGACCAGCGGCGCCCAGGCCCACTTGAACGCATAGGCGAGCGCGACCCAGCTGAGGAAGCCGATCGTCGTGCGGTCGATGCCGGCCTCGCGCAGCCAGAACGACAGCGTGCCGAACACCAGCAGCAGCGGTAGCCCGGCCGAGAAGCCGAGCAGCAGCATCCGCGCCACCGGCGGCTCGCCGTATACCTTCGCGGCATCGACCCAGCCGCGCCAGCCGGCGCGCACCTGCGGCGCTGCGGCTGCGTTGCCTGTCGGGCTCACCCGCTCACCATTCGATGTCGTAGTCGATGGTCAGCGGCGCATGGTCGGAGAAGCGCTTCGCCTTGTAGATCGACGCGCGCACCGCATGCTGCGCGACCTCCGGCGTGGCGATCTGGTAGTCGATGCGCCAGCCGACGTTCTTCGCCCAGGACTCGCCGCGGTTCGACCACCAGGTGTATTGCTCCGGGCGGTCGTCGACCCGACGGAACACGTCGACCCAGCCCTGCTGGTCGAAGACCTCGGTCAGCCAGGCGCGCTCTTCCGGCAGGAACCCGGAATTCTTCTGGTTGCTGCGCCAGTTCTTCAGGTCGATCGGCTGGTGGGCGATGTTCCAGTCACCGCACAGGATGAACTGCCGCTGCTCGGCCCGCAGTTTCAGCAGTTCCGGCATGAACTGGGCGAGGAACGAGAACTTCGCGGCCTGCCGGTGCGGGCCGGCAGACCCCGACGGCAGGTAGATCGACACGATGGACAGCGCGCCGAAGTCGCAGCGCAGGAAGCGGCCCTCGCAGTCGATCCCGGGGATGCCGAGGCCTTCGACCACGCGGTCGGGTGGCCGACGCGAATAGACGGCCACCCCACTGTAGCCGCGCTTCTCGGCACAATGGAAGGCGGCGAACCATCCCTTGGGCGCCGTCAGCCGGGCGTCCAGGTCGCAGACCTGTGCCTTCACTTCCTGCAGGCAGACGATGTCGGAGCGGCTGCGCGGCATCCAGTCGAAGAAGCCTTTCGAGGCGGCGGAACGGATACCGTTGACGTTGGCGGTGGTCAGGCGAAGCATGAGATGAGGATGGACACGATCTGGGTTGCGGACGATGATGCGGCTGTGGCCGGTTCGGGTCGGCACGCAAGTCGCTTCGTAACACCGTAGTAGAGGGGATGGCGGTTCCCGGAATCAGCAGCCCCCCCGTCGGCGGGCACCCCGAGTGTACTGTCCGCACCGGCGCACGCGCCAGAATTCCTTGAAACGAAACACTTTTTCTCGCTACCCACAGATCGATGGACAGTTACCGCAAGCAGTTCGTGACCTTCGCAACCGAATGCCAGGCGCTCCGTTTTGGTCACTTTGTGACGAAAGCCGGCAGGGATTCACCGTATTTCTTCGACGCCGGCCTGTTCAAGGACGGCGCGACCCTCGGCCGACTGACCGAACTCTATGCGTCGGCCATCCTCGAGTCCGGCATCCGCTTCGACATGCTGTACGGGCCGGCCTACAAGGGCATCCCGCTGGTGGCCGGCGTCGCGATCGCGCTGGCCCGCCGCGGCCACAACTATCCCTACGCGTTCAACCGCAAGGAGATCAAGGACCATGGCGAGGGCGGCTCGATCATCGGCGCACGGCTCGAAGGCGCGGTGCTGATCATCGACGACGTGATCTCCGCCGGCACCTCGGTACGGGAATCGCTCACCCACATCGCGGCCGGCGGCGCCCGCGCGGCTGGCGTGGTGATTGCGCTCGACCGCATGGAACGCGGCACCGGCGCAGTCTCGGCGGTCGAGGAAGTGCGCAACCAGATGGGGCTGCCGGTGGTGAGCATCGCCAACCTCGACGACATCGTCGACTACCTGTCGAACGATCCGGGCATGGCGGCCTCGCTGGCTGCCGTCGAGAAATACAGGGCCCTGTACGGGAGCCGCTAGATGCCGCGATCGGCCCCTCTGTTGTCGACCCTCGCATGCGGCCTGGTGCTGGGATTCGCGAATCCCGGCCTGGTGGCAGCCGCCGGTACGCCAGCGGGCGGCCGGTCGAACGTCATCATCTGCTGGACCGACAACAACGGCAGGCAGGTCGGCTGCGGCTACACCGTGCCGCCCGAGTATGCGAACAACCCGACACGGGAACTGAACACACGCGGCGTCACCGTCAAGAAGACCGAGGGTGTACTGAGCGGCGAAGCCCTGCGACTCAAGCAGGAAGAAGACGCGCGGCGCAAGGCGGAGGAACAGGAACGTACCGCCCAGCGCAGGCGCGACCAGGCGCTGCTCAACTCATACACCAGCGAGCACGAGATCGACGCCCGCCGCGACCGTGATGTCGGCCAGATCGACCTGACCATCGTCGGCCTGGAGACGCACCTGAAGCATTTGCGCTCGAACGAGGCCGACCTGCGAAAACGCCTGGAGCCGTTCTCGAAGTCGGGCAAGCCTGCGCCGCAGCACCTCACCGAAGACGTCGCCCGCCTGGCATACGAAGTGAGCGAAACCGAGCGCCATATCGCGCAGCGGCGCAGCGAGCAGGAAGCCTTGCGCGCGAGGTACAACGAGATACGGCTGCGCTACCTCGAACTGACCCGGCGCGAAACGCCGTCCAGGTAGCGGCCGCCGTGGATGGTCGACCGGCACTCGAGCGGGTCGACTCGCCCATCGCGGCCGCCGTCAGCTGCCGTCAGCTGCCGTCGATCTTGATTCCCGCCGCGCGGATGAGCTTGCCGTAGAAGTCATAGTCGTCGCGCATGCGACGGGCCAGGCGTGCAGGATCGGCGCTGGTGATGCCCATGCCCTGCTGCGCCCAGATGTCGCGTACCTCGGGCTGCGCCAGGATACGCACGACCTCCGCATTCAGCCTGACCACCACCTCGCGCGGCGTGCCGCCGGGGGCGAAGATGCCGTGCCAGCCGGACGCCTCGTACCCGGATACGCCGCCTTCGGCCATGGTCGGCACGTCGGGCAGCAGCGGATCGCGCTGGCTGGCCGTCACCGCGAGCACACGCAGCTTGCCGGCGCGGATCTGCGGATGGATCACGGCCAGGCTGTAGAACATGAAGTCGATCCGTCCGGCCATCAGGTCGGTCACCCCCGGCGGGCCGCCCTTGTACGGAACGTGGAGCAGCCTGACCTTGCCCAGGCGCTGGAACAGCTCGCCGGCGAGGTGGAAGCCACTGCCGGTGCCGGAGGAGCCGTAGGTGAGGCCCTCGGGCCGGCTGTTGGCCAGAGCCATCAGTTCGCGCAGGTTCTTCGCCGGGACGCCGGGATTGACCACCAGCACGTAGCCGAACGCGCTCAACTGGGCGACCGCGACGAAATCGCGCAGTGCGTCATAGGGAAGCTTCGCCGCCAGGTGCGGCGTGCTGGTCAGCGACGAACTGGGCGCGGCCAGCAGCGTGTAGCCGTCGGGCTGCGCCCGCGCCACCATCTCGTTCGCGATGATGCCGGTGGCACCGGAACGGTTGTCGACGATCACCGGCTGCCCGAACGCCTCCGTCAGGCGCTGCGCTACCGGCCGCGCCAGGATATCCACCGTGCTACCCGGGGGGAAACCCATGACCAGTCGGATCGGTCGATCCGGGTATCCCGCGGCGCTGCATGCCAGGGCTGCGAACAGAAGGACGAGGGCCGCCGCAAGCTGCGGGACGAGCAGGCTCGGGCAGCGGCGATCGAAAGTGGAAGGATGCATCGGGAGTCCCCTGGTTCCTGGCAGTTCGGCCGGGCAGGCCCGGCCGCGGTGATGAGCTTAGCAGAGCGCCCGCGGCGTCATCATTGTCACCAGGAATGCTCGTTTGACGCGAGCCTCTCAAGTTGCGTGCGGCACCGCCGTAAAGCGAGACTGGACAACAGGACCACTCGATGATCCCAGCCGAAGACCTCGTCACCCACATGCGCCGCGTGCAAGCGGCCGAACAGGACCTGCGCGACCTGTTCGTCGTATGGCAGATGATCGAATCGAGCGCCGCGATCAGTTGTCCCGAAGCGGTGGCGCCGATCCTTCCGGCGCTGCTGCGCACCCGCGAGCGCTTCAACAGCCTGCGCAGCGGGGTCATCGAGCTCATGGCGCGCGAGAACCTCGGTGCACTGGAGGACGAGCTTGCGGCAAAAGCGCAGTGCACGATCGACATCCTGGTGCGCAACCTGTTCGAACGCACGGCCGATGTCGGCTTCCTCGCCACCGACGAGCGCGTGCGGGAATTCTGCTCGGCGGCCGAGCACGACCCGGGTGCGCTCCAGGCCATGGTCGACCGGCTCGCCGAGTACCAGTCGAAGTACACCGTCTACGACGACGTGATCCTGCTCGCGCCGGATGGACGCATCCTGGCCCGCCTGGACAGGAATGCACGGCTGGAAGCCAGCAGTGACCCACTGGTGGGCGAGGCGCTCGCCACCGATAGCTACGTCGAGCGGTTCCACTGCAGCGACCTCGGCGCGGCGGATGCGCCATCGCTGCTGTACGCCCAGCGCATCACGCGCGGCGGCGGCCGCGACCGGTCGGTCGGGGTGCTGGTGCTGCGCTTCCGCTTCATCGACGAGATGGAGCGCATCTTCGCCGGCATCAACGACGATAACCCGAGGCTGTCGCTGGTGCTGATCGACGATGCGCGTAGAGTGGTCGCGACCAGCGACCCGGCCCACGTGCCCACCGGCGCGCGTATGGCACCGGTGGAAGGCAATGGCATCGAGCCGGTGTCGTACGCCGGGGGCGAATACCTGTCGGTCTGCCGCGCGAGCAACGGCTACCAGGGCTACCGCGGGCCGGCCTGGCGCGCGCAGGCGATGGTGTCGCTGCTCAATGGCTTCAAGCCGCGTCCCGGCCAGCGGGACGAAGATGTCGACCTGTCCACGCCGCTGGGCAATGCCGACCTGGCCACGATGTCCGCGGATGCCGAAGTGATCAGCCGTGAGCTGCGTCGCGTGATGTGGAACGGTCGCCTGATGGCCGGCGAGCGTGGCCGCGACCAGTTGCGGCTGAAGGCGGTACTGAAGCAGGTGAACGAAGCCGGGCAGCAGACGCGCGAGCGGGCTCGCCTCGGCCTGGACGACATCCACCGCACCGCTGTCGCCCGGGTGCGCCGCCAGGCACGCGAACTCGCGCGGCTGGCTGGTGACATCATGGACCGCAACCTCTACGAGCGGGCGAACGATGCCCGCTGGTGGGCCCTGTCGCCGGTGCTGCGCGACGTACTGGCAGGACCGGCCAGCCCCGAGGCCGATGCGCGCCTGGCGCGGGTCCTCGACTACATCAACGGCCTGTACACGGTGTACACCCGGCTGGTCGCGTTCGATGGCAACGGCATCGTGCGCGCCGTGTCCCATGCCGGCGACGGTCCGGCACTCGCCGGCACCAGCGTACCGCCGGCCTGGCTTTCGTCGCTCTCCGGACTGCGCGATTCGCAGCAGTATGCGGTCACCCCGTTCGAGGACACCTCGATGCACGAGGGTGGCCCGACCTACGTATACCTCGCCGCGGTGCGCTCGACCGCTGGCATGGCCGCCGGTGGCATCGCGATCGTGTTCAACGCAGCCACCGAGTTCCCGGCCATGCTGCGCGACGTGATCGGCGAACTGCCGGGCGCGGCGGCCTTCGTCGGCGCCGACGGACAGCTGATCGCCGCCACCGACGAGATGCTGGCCGGCAGCCTGGGCGCAGGCTTCGTCGGCGCCTCCGGCATCGTCTCGCACGAGGGCGTGCACTACGCCTGCGCGCGGGTCAAGGCACCCGGCTATCGCGAATTCAAGCAGGGCGACCGCTACGACAACGGCGTCGAGGTCGTGGTCGGGATCCGCCTCGGGACCGACGCGGACTGCCATGCCAGCGTCGAAGCTGCGGACCTGCAACCGATGGCCTGCACGGGCGGCACGCCGACCACCGAGGTCGCGGTGTTCGACGTCGGCGGCACGCTCTATGCGCTGCCCGCCCGCGAGGTGGTCGATGCGATCTCCACGCGCGGACTGGCGCGCATGCCCGGTGCCGGCGGTGCCGCCCTCGGGCTGGTCGAGGTCGGGTCGGGCGCCACTGCACGCGTCGTGCCGGTGGTCTGCGCACGCCGGCTGTTCGGCGTGCCCGAGCGGGACGCAGCGGCCGAGAGCCTGCTGATCGTGCTGCGTTCGACCACGGACAAGGACACACCCGTGTTTGCACTGCAGGTCGACGATGTCACCACCGTGCTGGACGCCGCCCACGAGCATGTGCACCCCACGCCAGAGGGCATGGCTGCATTTGCGCCCTGGGTGGTCTCGGTGATCGACACCGAGCTCGTGACGCATACCCAACGGCGCCCGGCGCTGGTGCAACTGCTCGACTGCGCGCGGCTCCTGGCCGTCATCCACGACACGGGCCAACCCACCGGCGACGACACCGACGCCGGTACCCGGCTCGAATCGGCGGAAGCCGGCCTGGATGCCTGAAGCGCTCGCCCGCCGTCGGGCGGGCTAGCGCCCGCGCTCCTTGAGCCAGGTCTGCATCCAGCCGACCTCGGTCCCCTTGCAGGGCAGGTGGCTCTTCAGATCATTTCTTCGAAGGCAGCGGACGGAACGGTTCGAAGCGCTCCTGCTGCGGCTTTCCGTCCGCGAGGGTCAGCGTCACGGCGACCCGAAGCTTCGGGTCCGGCATGAACTTTCCAGTGCCGCGCAGGCTGTTGATCCCGAACGGCTCCAGCCTGATTTCAGTGCGCTCGGCGCCCAGCAGCAGGGTGGCGCGGCCGGTGGCACCCCTGGTGGCGACCACCTTGTCTTCGTGGTCGTAGACATGCAGGACCAGTTCGTCGGCCTTGCCCACGAGTTCGAGGTGCAAGGTCGGGGTGGCGCGCATCTGCCCGCCGTTCGGGCCACGCCGGTTGGCGAGCTCCGCATTGGTGTGTGCGAACGCAGGCCGGTACAGCAGCAGGGCACCGAGCGCGATCGTCAAGTTGCGTCTGTCCATCGGTCCATCCTCCTCTTGCGTGGTCAGAATCGTTCGTCCTGCTGGGTGGCCAGCAGGCGCTCCAGCGGGCGCCGACCCCAGCGCAGGAACATCACCGGCGTCACCAGCGTGTCGAGCAGCGTCGAGCTGACCAGCCCGCCGAAGATCACAACCGCCACCGGATGCAGGATCTCCTTTCCCGGCTCCTCCGCACCGACCAGCAATGGCGACAGCGCGACAGCCGCGGTCAATGCGGTCATCAGCACCGGCGTCAGCCGTTCCAGGCTGCCGCGTACCACCAGCGCACGCCCGAACACCTCGCCTTCGTGCAGTGCCAGGTTGATGTAATGGCTGATCTTCAGGATGCCGTTGCGCGCAGCGATGCCGGCCAGCGTGACGAAGCCCACCAGGCTGGCGATAGACAGTTCACCTCCGGCGATCCACAGTGCCACGATGCCGCCGACCATCGCCATCGGCACGTTCGCCATCACGATCCCGGCCAGCACCGCCGACCGGTAGCGGCTGTAGAGCACCGCGTAGACCAGCAGCAGCGACACCAGCGCCAGGATCGCGATGCGGCGCGACGCGGCCTCCTGCGCCTGGAACTGTCCTTCGAGCACGGTGAAATAGCCTTCAGGCATCTGCACCGCATCCAGCTCGGCGCGCACCCGCTCGATGATGGCGGCAGTGTCGCGGCCACTCGTGTTGGCGAACACCACGATCCTGCGCCGCGCACTCTCGCGTCCGACCTGGTTCGGTCCATCGCCATCTTCCAGGGTGGCCAACCGCTCCAGCGGCACCGGCCCGGAGGGCGTCGGCACGAGCAGTACACGAAGGCCCTCGAGTGTGCGGTCGCTATCGGCCAGGCGCAGCACGACATCGAAGCGGCGCACGCCGTCGTTGACCTGCGACAGAACCTCGCCATTGGCCATCACCTGCAGGACGCGCGCGACCTCCGCCGGTGCAACGCCATAGGCCGCGGCGCGCTGCGGGTCGATGCGCACCCGCTGCTGCGGCACGCGAACCTGCTTCTCGGTCTGCAGGTCGACCAGCCCGGGGACCGTCGACAGCCGCGCCTGCACCTGCGACGCCAGTGCGTTCAACGTGTCCAGGTCGTCGCCGAAGATCTTCACCGCCACTTCCGCGCGGATGCCGGACAGCAGGTGGTCGAGCCGGTGCGAGATCGGCTGCCCGATGTTGGCCGCGGCCGGCAGCACCGCGAGCCGGCTGCGGATGTCGGCCACCACCTCCGCACGGCTGCGCGACGAGGGGTCGAGGTCGACTTCGATCTCAGAGGAATGCACGCCTTCCGCATGCTCATCCAGTTCCGCACGGCCGGTGCGCCGCCCGACCTGCCGCACTTCAGGCACCTGCAGCAGCAGGCGCTCGGCGAGAACCCCGACCCGGTTCGACTCGGCGAGCGAGGTCCCCGGCTCGAGCAGCAGGTTGATGGTCAGCGTGCCCTCGTTGAACTGCGGCAGGAAGGAGCGGGCGAACCAGGGCACGGTGGCCAGCGCCGCCACGACCAGGACTACGGTCATCGACAGCACCAGCCGCGGCCGATCGAACGACCAGTCCAGCGCGCGCCCGTCCCAGGCCTTGAGCCGCCGTACCAGCGCGCTGTCGCCACGTTCGAGCACCGCCGGCGCAGCACCGCCGGCGAGCAACAGGAAGCAGAGCACCGGGGTCACCGTGACCGCGACCAGCAGGCTGGCGAGGATCGAGACCACGTAGGCGATGCCCAGCGGCGTGAACAGCCTTCCCTCGATGCCCGAGAGCGCGAACAGCGGCAGGAACACCAGCACGACGATGACGGTCGCATAGACGATGGAGGAGCGGATCTCGACCGAGGCGGACGCGACCACCTGCAGCGCCGGCAGCGGGCGAGCGAGCGAGCGGTTCTCGCGCAAGCGGCGCAGTACGTTCTCGACATCGACGATCGCGTCGTCGACCAGTTCGCCGATGGCGATCGCGATGCCGCCCAGGGTCATCGTGTTGATCGACAGGCCCAGCGCCTTGAACACCAGCACGGTGACCAGCAGGGACAGCGGGATCGCGACCAGCGAGATGACCGTGGTGCGCACGTTGAGCAGGAATGCAAACAGCACGATGAGAACCGCCAGCGCGGCCTCGACCAGCACCCGCTCGACGTTGCCGATCGAGCGTTCGATGAAGTCGGCCTGCCGGAACAGCACGCTCTTCACCTGCACGCCGACCGGCAGCGAACGGCCCAGTTCTGCCAGCGCCTGTTCGACATCCGCGGTGAGCCGGACGGTATCGACCTGCGGCTGCTTCTCCACCGACAGGATCACCGAAGGCTCGCCACCATAGCCGGCATCGCCGCGTTTCGGGCGTGCGGCGAAGCCGACGTCCGCGACCTGGCGCAGCAGCACCGGCGTGCCGTTTCGCACGCTTACCGGCAACGCGGCCAGGTCCTCGATCGAGGTGGTGCGTGTGACGTTGCGCAGCATCACCTCGCGCGCACCTCGCTCGACGAATCCGCCGCTGGTGTTCGTCGCGAAACCGCGCGCCGCGGCTTCAATGTCCGCCAGCGTGACGCCCAGGTCGCGCATCCGGCGCACGTCGGGCACGATCCGGTACTGGCGAACCTCGCCACCGATGGCGATCACCTGCGCCACGCCCGGGATGGTGAGCAGCCGGGGACGGACCACCCAGTCGGCGGCTTCCCGCACCTGCATCGCGTCGACCTTGCCCGGTTCACCCTGCAGGGCGACCAGCATCACCTGGCCCATGATCGACGTCACCGGGCCGAGCGCGGGTACCACGCGCGGCGGCAACTGGCTGGCAACCGTACCGAGGCGCTCGGCGACCAGTTGCCGGTTGCGATAGATGTCGGTGCCCCAGTCGAACTCGACGTAGACGATCGACAATCCTGCACTCGACACCGATCGCACGCGCAACACGCCGGGCAGCCCACCGAAAGCGTTCTCCAGCGGAAAGCTGACCCGCTGCTCGACCTCTTCCGGTGCCATACCCTCGGCCTCGGTCATCAGTGTCACCGTCGGCCGGTTGAGGTCCGGGAACACATCCACTGGCAGCCCGTGCAGCGTGAACAGGCCGGCAATCGTCAACACCAGCGCGAACACCAGCACGAACAGGCGCTGGCGCAGGCTGGCCTGGATCAGGGCGTCGAACATGGCCGCCGGCTCAACGGATCTGCGCGAGCAGACTGGCCGCGGCGGTCACCACCCGCTGGTCGGGCTGCAGGCCGGCGGTGACCACCACGCGCCCGGCATCGAGCGCGAGCGCGGTCACGCGCGCCGGCTGGAACCGTTCGGCCGAGACCTGAACGAACACCACCGATTCGCCATTCGAAGCGCGCACCAGGCTGGCTGCGGGCAGGACGACGCCGGTATGCGTGCCGCGCGTCGTGGCGATCACACGCAACCGCTCGCCGACCACCAGCGGTGGCGCGCCCGCGCCGACGCGGAACAACATGGGCAGCACCTGCTCTCGCAGTTGCCCGGCAGCGCCGACCCAGGCGAGAGGGATCGTACGGCCATCGGTCGCGACTGCACTGCCACCGGTCACGCTGGCGGCCAGCGATGCATCGTAGCCGAGCGCCTCCACCATCAGCCGGGTCGGATCGACGATGCGGAACAGCAGGTCGCGTGCATCGACCACCTGGCCACTGGTGCCATTGGTGGTCGATACCACGCCCGACACCGGCGCCACGAGTGCGATGCGCCCGGACAGTCCGGCGGCCATCGCGCTGCGCCGCTGCACCAGCGATTCGGCCTCGGTACGCGCGGCGTCGATGTCACGCTGCGGGATGCTGCCGGACAGCTGTGCATAGCGTTCGCTGCGGGCGCGTGCGATCTCGATACGGGCATCGAGTTCGGCCAGGTCGGCCTGGCGCGACGAACGTTCCACCACGCCGACGGTAGGCACCAGCCACGCCAGTACCGCGCCACGGGTGACACGCTGTCCGGCATGCGGCAGGCCGGCCGGGCCGGGCTCGATACGCCCGGCGACCGGCGCCTGGACGAGGCCGCTGGCCGACGGATCGGCGACCACCGTACCCGCGAGTTCGTACGACAGCGGCACGGTCGTGGCCGCGCCGACCTGCGTGCGCAGGCCGATTGCGCGTTGCGCCGGCATCGGCACGAACACACTGCCGTCGGACAGGCGCGAGGGCTGCTTCGGGCTGCCTGTGGCGGGCGCCGGTGCTGCTTCGTGAGCGTAGGCCGGCCGCTCGACAACACTTGCTGCAGACGCGATGAGCAGCAGCGCAACCAGTGCGCGCGGCGAGCGGCGGCGGCGCACCGACCACGCAACCAGGGCAAAGGCCAACAGCGCCGCTGCGCCGAGCGCCGCCGCGATGCGGTGCCGTTCCGACAGCCAGGACCACGACAGCGCGTGCAGGTGCGGCGCGCCATCGCCTGCGCCCGCCCCCGGGATCTCGAGGCTTGCGGTCAGCAGGTCGGACAGGTCGGACGCGACCACCGTGAACAGCAGCGCGTGCGACCCGGGGCTGGCCAACCATGGCAGATCGAACCGGTAGGTACCGTCACCGATAGATCGTGCCTCGAACGATTCGCCATTGCGCTCCACCGACAGCCTGGCGCCGTCGATCGGGGCATTGGTCGCATAGTGGTCGAGGTAGACGATCAACTGCAGGCCCGCGACGATGCCGAGCAGTTCGACATCAGACGAAGCCGCTTCCACGCGGGGTTCGAGGACCGAAGCCGCAACCGGACCCGCAGGCGCAGCCTCCGAGTGCGTCTGGCCAAGGGGGACGAACAGCAGTTGCGCCAGGCACGCAGCGATGGCGACGGCGATCGAAACCCTGCCCTTCATGGGAGCACCCCTGCAGCCTGGTTGATGCGGGCGATCGAACGATCGCGCGCCGCGACCTGCCGATCGAGATCGGCCTGTGCCTCGTCGGCCAGCGCCAGTGCACGCAGCATCGCCACCAGCGACTGTTCGCCCAGATCGAAGGCGCGCCGAACCAGCGCGAGATGCTCGGTCGCGTCGCGCAGCCGTTCTCGCGCGTTCGCCTCCTGCGCGCGTGCCGCGTCGAGCTCCGCACCCGCGCGCGCGCGATCGGCCTCGATCCGGCGTTGCAGTTGCAGCAGCCCGGACTCGGCCCTGACGCGCTCGGTGTTCGCCGCGGCGATGCGCGGCCGGTTGCGCGCCTCGGTGGCGAGGGGCACGCGCAGCGCGACGCGCACCGAGTTGCGATAGTCGGCACCGGACACATCGCGATCGCTGCGATGCTGCAGCCCCAGCTCAGGCGGATCACGTGTGGATTCGCTGGCCAGCTTCAGCCGTGAACGGGCCAGTTCCACCTCGCCCAGCGCAGCGACCATGGAAGGATGGGCGACGATGCTGGAGGTACGGTCCACCTCTGCATATCCGCTGCTGTTCCTGCCCTGCGGGGCACCCGTCTGCTCCGTCTCGACCCAGGAAACCGGCAGCACGCGGTCGCCGGCGAGCGCCTGCCAGCCCAGCATCGCCTGCTCGACCCTGGCGCGTGCATCGATCAGCAGGCTGCGCGCTGCCGTCGCCTCGGCGCGTGCGAGCAGCAGGTCGGTGCGCGCGAGCACACCGGCCGCGACACGCCGTTCGACATCGGCGACCAGGCGGTCGACGGTGGCGATGCGCCGGGTCGCCGCCGTCTCGTCGAGGCGCGCGAACACCAGCGTCCACAAGGACTCGCGAACCCGCCCGGCGACCTGCAGCCGGGCATCGGCCAGCGCGGCCTCGCGGCCAGCGCCTTCGTCGCCCGCCACTTGCTGGCGCAGCGCGCGCTGTCCGGGCAGCCACAGCGGCAGCCCGACCTCGAACTCCACCTCGTTGCGGCCCAGGTCGCGGTCGGGGCGGTCGCGGCGCAGGCTGGTACCTACCACCGGCGCGCCCGGGAACAACCCCGCTGCCGCCGCACGGCTGGCGTCCACCTCGTCTGCACGCGCGTCGAGGGTACGCAGGACCGGGTCCAGCCGCGCGGCACGATCGATCGCGGCGCGCAGCGTACCGAGGCCATCGGCGACCGCCGGCGCCACTGCGGTCATCGCGACGGCCAAGGCTACGATCATCAAGGCAATCGGACGGTGGCTCATGCCGGCGAGGATGCGCTGCACACCCCTGCCCGGCGATGACCCGGCGATTACAAAAGCGTAATCTGGCCGTGCCATCCACGGCGACCCGCCTCGCTGCGGCAGAATCCGTGACTCCGCAGCCTGCGGCGCAGGCAGCCGTTCAAACCCGCCGACAGGGCCCCGTATCGAGATGCGAAGCATGACGGTCATCCAGCCGTGAAGATCCTGATCGTCGAGGACGAGGCGCGCACGGGCGACTACCTGCGGCAGGGCCTGCGCGAGGCGGGCTTCGCGGCGGAAGTCGCCCGCGACGGCCCCGACGGACTGCACCTGCTGCTGGCGGAACCGTTCGACCTGGCGATCGTCGACGTGATGCTGCCGAAGCTCGACGGCTGGACGCTGGTGAAGACGCTGCGCGACGCCGGACAGCAGTTGCCGATCCTGTTCCTGACCGCACGCGACGATGTCGAAGACCGGGTGCGCGGGCTGGAACTCGGTGCCGACGACTACCTGGTGAAGCCGTTCGCATTCACCGAACTCCTGGCGCGGGTGCGTACCCTGCTTCGCCGGCGCAGTCCGATGGCCGAGTCCGCCAGCCTCAAGGTGGCGGACCTCGAGCTGGACCTGATCCGGCGTCGGGCGGTGCGTGCCGGCCAGCGCATCGAGCTGACCGGCAAGGAGTTCGCGCTGCTCGAGCTGCTGATGCGCCGGCGCGGCGAAGTGCTGCCGCGTTCGCTGATCGCCTCGCAGGTGTGGGACATGAATTTCGACAGCGACACCAACGTGGTCGAAGTGGCGATCCGCCGGTTGCGCGCGAAGATCGACGACGCCTACGACACCAAGCTCATCCGCACGCTGCGCGGCATGGGCTACGTGCTCGACGACGGATCCTGAGGCGCATCCTGGACAACAGGACGGCCGCCCCCCGCAACGCCCCGGCGCCGGCGTCGCTCTCGCTCACGCTGCGCATCACGCTGCTGTTCGTGGCCGGATCGACCGCGGTGCTGCTCGCACTCGGACAACTGATCGGCGCCTCGGTCGAGCGCCACTTCATCGACCTCGACCGCGATGTCGTCGAAGGGAAGTTCACCACCAGCGCGTCGCTGCTCGGGTCGGTACGAAGCCCCGCCGACCTCGATCGCCTCGAGGCAGGCTTCGCTTCGATGCTGGTCGGCCATGGCGACCTCGCGATCAGGGTCGAGGACGCCGAGGGACGCACCCGGTTCAGTTCCGACGCCGCCCGCTCTGCGCCGCGCGCCGCGCCGTCGGAAGCGCCAGACCCTGTCCACGCATCCGCCGCCGCGCACTTCCATCCGCCGCATGGGGGCGCGCTGCCCGTGCAATGGACGCACGAAGGCCGCACCTTCCGCGGACTGACGCGCGAACTGACCAGCGGACTGCAGGACCACCGCATGTTCCGGGTGACGATCGGCGTCGACACGGCGCACCATGACCACTACATGCAGTCGTTCCGGCACACGCTGTGGACCTTCGTGGCGATCGCGGTCCTGGCTACCGGCCTGCTCGGCTGGGTCGCCGCACGCAGCGGGCTCGCCCCGCTGCGCCGCCTCGGGCGCGAAGCCGAGCACGTGACGGCGTCGCGGCTGGACCGCAGGCTCACCTCGGGCGACCTGCCGGTGGAGGTGGCCGAGCTCGCGCACACGCTGAACGACATGCTGGCCCGGCTGGAAGATTCGTTCCGACGGCTGAGTGAACTGTCGAGCGACCTCGCGCATGAACTGCGCACGCCGCTGAGCAACCTGATGACCCAGACCCAGGTCGGACTGTCGCGCGCGCGCAGTGCCGACGACTACCGGGAAGTGCTGGCCAACAATTCGGAGGAACTGGAAAGGCTGGCGCGGATGGTGTCCGACATGCTGTTCCTCGCCAAGTCGGAACATGGCCTGGCCCAGCCGGTGCGCCAGGCCGTCGACCTGCAGGACATGGTCCGGCAGGTGCTGTCGTTCTACGAGGCACTCGCCACGGAACAGCACCTCGGCCTCGTCGTAGAGGGCAGCGCGACCGTCGCCGGCGACCGCTCGCTGCTGGTACGCGCGCTGGCCAACCTCGTATCCAACGCGATCCGCCATGCAAGCGCGGAAAGCCGGGTGAGCGTGGTCATCGAACCCGCACCGCTGCCCCCCTCGGGCGGCACGCCGTGCGTACGCCTGTCGGTCTGCAACCAGGGCGAGACCGTGGCGCCTGAAGTGCTGGCCCGGATGTTCGACCGTTTCTACCGGGGCGACAGTTCGCGCCGGCACGACACCGAAGGCGCCGGACTCGGCCTGGCGATCGTGCGCTCGATCGCCCTGGCGCATGGCGGGACGGCAGACGCGTCTTCGCAGGCTGGCCGGACCTGCGTGTGGGTCGACCTGCCGGCCGAGTGACGCCGGACATGCAGCCGCCGGGCGCAACGGCGGCGGTTGCAAGGGATGCCCTTACGGCAGTCCTTAGGGCAGTCCTTTCGGACTAACCAGCGAGCTTGTCGCGCAGGATATCGTTGACCTGCTGCGGGTTCGCCTTGCCGCGGCTCTGCTTCATGACCTGTCCCACCAGCGCGTTGAACGCCTTCTCCTTGCCTGCGCGGAACTCCTCGACCGACTTCGGGTTGGCGGCCAGCACCGCTTGGACGATGGCCACCAGCGCGCCGGCATCGGAGATCTGGCGCAATCCCCGGGACTCGATCACCGCGTCGGCCGTCGCGCCCTCGCCGGACCACAGGGCGGCGAACACTTCCTTCGCGGCCTTCTGGTTGATGGTGCCGTCGGCGACCCGGACCAGCAGGCCTGCGAGCCGCGCGGCGTCCACCGGACAGGTGGCGATCGAACCGGCAGCCGCGTTGACTGCAGCCGCCACGTCGCCGTTGATCCAGTTCGCCGCGAGCTTGGCCTGGCCGGGCGGCAGCGCCGCCACGACCTGCTCGAAGTAGCCGGCCGTCGCAGCATCGGCGGTCAGCAGGCCGGCGTCGTAATCGGACAGGCCATAGGCCGAAGCGAAACGCGTCCGCTTCGCCGCCGGCAGCTCAGGCAACTCCGCCCTCACCCGTTCGATCCAGGCGGCGTCGATCTCCAGCGGCAGCAGGTCGGGATCGGGGAAGTAGCGATAGTCCATCGCATCTTCCTTGCTGCGCATCGAGCGCGTCTCGTCGCGGTCCGGGTCGTACAGGCGGGTTTCCTGCACCACACGGTCACCCGCGTCGATCAGGTCGATCTGCCGCTTCGCTTCGTACACGATGGCCTGGTGCATGAAGCGGAAGCTGTTCAGGTTCTTGATCTCGCAGCGCGTGCCCAGGCCGGCGCCCGGACGGCGCACCGACACGTTCGCATCGCAGCGGAACGACCCTTCCTGCATGTTGCCGTCGCAGATACCCAGCCAGGTCACCAGCGAGTGTAGCGCGCGCGCATAGGCGACCGCCTCGCTCGCCGCCTGCTCGATGTCGTCGACCTGGATGTCCGGCTCGGTGACGATCTCGAGCAGCGGCGTGCCGGCACGGTTCAGGTCGATGCCGCTCATGCCGGAGTAGTCCTCATGCAGCGACTTGCCGGCGTCCTCCTCGAGGTGGGCGCGGGTCAGGCGCACCGTCTTCGCATAGGGCTCGAAGCCCTTGCCCTCGACGATGCAGGCGAGCGAGCCGCCCTGCACCACCGGGATCTCGTACTGGCTGATCTGGTAGCCCTTGGGCAGGTCGGGATAGAAGTAGTTCTTGCGCGCGAACACGCTGCGCGGAGCGATGGTCGCGCCGACCGCCAGCCCGAAGCGGATCGCACGCTCGACCGCGCCACGGTTGAGCACCGGCAGCACGCCGGGCAGCGCGAGGTCGACCACGCTGGCCTGGGTATTCGGTTCGGCGCCGAACGCCGTCGAGGCACCGGAGAAGATCTTGCTGGCCGTCGACAGCTGGGCATGGGTCTCGAGCCCGATGACGACCTGCCAGCCGGTGTAGTCGGATTGGGAGTTGCGTGCCATGGTGGTGGTTCCCGACCGGCTCAGCCGGCGAACGCCGCCGGCACCCGGCGGTGCCAGTCGGTCGCCAGCTGGTACTGGTGCGCGATGCCCAGCAGCCGTGCCTCGTCGAAGTAGTTCGACATCAGTTGCAGCCCGACCGGCCGGCTGGCGTTCGCGCCTTCGCCGAAGCCGCAGGGGATGCTCACGCTCGGCACGCCGGCCAGGCTGCCGGGAATGGTGTAGAGGTCGGACATGTACATCGACACCGGATCGGCCGCCTTCTCGCCGAAGCCGAACGCGACGCTGGTGGTGACCGGGCCGGCAATCACGTCGCACTGGGTGAACGCCTGCTGGAACTCGTCGGCGATCAGCCGGCGCACCTGCTGCGCCTTGATGTAGTAGGCATCGTAGTAGCCGTGCGACAGCACGTAGGTGCCGATCAGGATCCGTCGCTTCGGTTCGGGACCGAAACCTTCGGCGCGCGAGCGCTTGATCATGTCGGCGAGGTCGCCGTAGTCCTTCGCCCGGTGGCCATAGCGCACGCCGTCGAAGCGCGACAGGTTCGAGCTGCACTCGGCCGGCGCGACCACGTAGTAGACCGGGATGCCCAGTTCTGCATTGGGCAGCGAGATGTCGACCAGGGTCGCACCCATCGATCGGTAGGTCTCGAGCGCGCCGCGCACCGCACGTTCGACGTCCGGCTGCAGCCCGGCGGCGAAGAATTCCTTCGGCACCCCTATGCGCAGGCCGGCGATCGGCCGCGCCAGGTCGCGCGTGAAGTCCTCGTCCGGACGGTCGACACTGGTCGAATCGTTCGGGTCGAAGCCGCACATCGCCGACAGCACCCATGCTGCGTCCTCGGCGGACACGGTCATCAGGCCCGCGGTGTCCAGGCTCGACGCGAAGGCGATCATGCCCCAGCGCGACGGCCGGCCGTAGGTCGGCTTGGTGCCGGTGATGCCGCAGAACGCCGCAGGCTCGCGGATCGAGCCACCCGTGTCGGTCGCCGTGGCCACCGGGGCGATGCGGGCGGCAACCGCCGCGGACGATCCGCCGGAGGACCCGCCTGGCACCGCCGAGGTATCCCAGGGGTTCAGGACCGGGCCATAGGCACTGTTCTCGTTCGACGAACCCATCGCGAACTCGTCGCAGTTGACCTTGCCCAGCGTCACCATCCCAACCTTCGCCAGGCGATCGACCACGGTGGCATCGAACGGGCTCATGTAGCCCTCGAGCATGCGGCTGGCCGCAGTCGATGCGAAATCGCGGGTGACGAAGATGTCCTTGTGCGCGACCGGTATGCCCAGCAGCGCGCCGGCCTCGCCCCTGGCACGCCGCGCGTCGGCTGCCTGCGCCTGGGCCAGCGTCACCTCCGGCCGGATGTCGAGGAATGCATTGAGGCCACGGTGGCGCTCGATGCGCCCCAGGAAATGCCGCGCGAGGTCGACCGCGGACACCTCGCGCGCCGCCAGGTGCCTGGCCAATTCAGCCAGCGACATACGGTGCAGGACGTGGTTCATCGGGTCACTCGAGCACGCGCGGGACGAGGAACAGGCCGTCCTGCCGCGCCGGTGCATTGGCCAGGTTGCGCTCGCGATCGGGGACGTCGGTGACCGCGTCGGCACGCAGGCGCTGCGCGCCGCCGAGCGGATGCGACATCGGCACCACGCCCTCGGTGTCCACCGCGCGCATGCGTTCGATCATGCCGAAGATGTCGTTGAGCTGCGCCAGGGTGCGCTGCGTTTCCTCTTCGGTGATCGCGAGGCGCGCCAGGTGCGCGATTCGCTGGACGTCTTCCGGGCGGAGCGACATTTGAACTCGGGAACGTGGGGTGCGGGGGAAACGGGAAACGGGAAGCGGGAGGCCGGAAGCGGGAAAACGACGGGTAGCGACGGGGTTGGTCGATGTCGATCCGGGGTATCATAACGTAGTTGCCATCCAGTCCATTCGGCCGCCCTCCGGCCGTCCACCCGGACCGCGCCCCGGTCCGGCATGCAGCGAGCAGGAAGCCCGCTGGCAGCGCCGCACCCGCACACCCCTTCGCCACCGTCCGCCGGTTGCGCGATCGCATCGCGTATCCTGCTCGGCTGAGCTCCCGCATCCCGTCCCGCCGTCCCGGCGTGCACCCAACGAATTCACCCCATAAATGTTCGGATTCCTCAGCGGCTATTTCTCGACCGACCTCGCAATCGACCTCGGCACGGCCAACACCCTGATCTGGGTGCGCGGCAAGGGTATCGTCCTGAACGAACCCTCGGTCGTCGCCATCCGTCAGGAAGGCGGCCCGAACGGCAAGAAGGTGATCCAGCAGGTCGGCCTGGCGGCCAAGCAGATGCTCGGGCGCACGCCCGGCAACATCACCGCCATCCGGCCGATGAAGGACGGCGTGATCGCCGACTTCACGATCACCGAGCAGATGCTCAAGCACTTCATTCGCAAGGTGCACGACTCGCGCATCTTCAGCCCCAGCCCGCGCATCGTCATCTGCGTGCCCTGCGGCTCTACCCAGGTCGAGCGCCGGGCGATCCGCGAATCGGCCTACGGCGCCGGTGCGCGCAAGGTTGAACTGATCGAGGAGCCGATGGCCGCCGCGCTGGGCGCAGGCCTTCCGGTCGAGGAAGCCACCGGTTCGATGGTCGTGGACATCGGCGGCGGCACCACCGAGGTCGGCGTGATCTCGCTCGGCGGTATCGTCTATGCCGGTTCGGTACGGGTCGGCGGCGACAAGTTCGACGAGGCGATCATCAACTACATCCGGCGCAATTACGGGATGCTGATCGGCGAGACGACCTCCGAAGAGATCAAGAAGGAAATCGGCTCGGCCTTTCCCGGCAGCGAGGTGCGCGAGAAGGAAGTGAAGGGTCGCAACCTCGCCGAGGGCATCCCGCGCAGCTTCACCATTTCCAGCAACGAGATCCTCGAGGCACTCACCGAACCGCTGAACCAGATCGTCGGTGCCGTGAAGAGCGCACTGGAACAGACCCCGCCCGAACTGGGCGCCGACATCGCCGAGAAGGGCATGGTGCTCACCGGCGGCGGCGCGCTGCTGCGCGACATCGATCGGCTGCTGATGGAAGAGACCGGCCTGCCGGTGATCTGCGCGGAAGACCCGCTGACCTGCGTGGTCAGGGGCTCGGGCCTCGCGCTGGAACAGATGGACCGCGTATCGTCGATCTTCACCAGTGACTGAGACCGGTCCTCGAACCAGGCGCCCCCACTGCCCGGCCATGGCCGGGCATCTGTCTCAACCGCCGGCCATGGCTGGCGATCCTTCACCACCGCCGGCCAAGGCCGGCGACCCTTCACCACCGCCGGCGCGCTGAATGGAATACGCGCAGCAACCCTTCTTCAACCGCGGTCCCTCGCCGCTCGCGCGCTTCCTGCTGTTCTCGCTGGTCGCCCTGACGCTGATCGTCGCCGACAGCCGGTTCAAGTACCTGGTCCATGTGCAGCAGGTGGTGGCGGTCGCCCTCTATCCGCTGCAGCGGGTGGCGCTGGCTCCAGCTGCGCTGTTCGAGCGCGTGTCCGGCTTCTTCACCGCACAGGCACAACTGTCGGTGCGCAACAACACGCTCGAGCAGCAGAACCTGGTGAACGCCGCCGCACTGCTCAGGCTGGAGGCCCTCGAGCTCGAGAACGCCCGCCTGCGCGGCCTGCTCGACACGCGCGCCAGTCATTCGCAGTCGGCGGTCTACGCGGAAATCCTCTACTCCCACCGCGACCCGTTCACCCGGCGCGTGATCATCAGTAAAGGCCTGTCCGATGACATCGGGCAGGGCCAGCCGGTGGTCGACGCAGCCGGGCTGGTCGGCCAGGTCACCCGTGTCTATCCGTGGGCCAGCCAGGTGACGCTGATCACCGACAAGGACATGACGGTGCCGGTCCAGGTGATGCGCAGCGGCGTGCGCGGGGTGCTGTTCGGCATCGGCTCCGACGGCGCGCTGGAACTGCGCTTCATGCCGTTCTCCGCGGACATCCAGGCCGGCGACAAGCTGATCACCTCGGGCATCGACGGTACCTACCCGGCCGGTCTGCCGGTGGCGACGGTGCAGGAGGTAGAACGCAACGCCGCATTCATGTTCGCGCGCATCGTTGCCCAGCCGACCGCCGGGGTGAACCGCTACCGGCAGGTGCTCGTGCTCAGCTCGGCCAGGCCGCACCCGGAGAACCCGGGCTTCGAGGAACCGGCCCAGCAGCGCAAGCGCAGCCGCAAGGGAGGCTGAGCGATGGCCATCGAATGCACCGGAGCGACAGCATGGGCGTGAGCATCGGCCCGAGGCAGGAACTGCTCCTCCCGGTCAGGCCCGGCTTCCTGTGGTTCACGCTGCTGGTGGCCCTGCTCGCCAACCTGCTGCCCTGGGAAGGCATCTGGATCTGGATCAAGCCCGACTTCGTGGCGCTCGCCCTGCTGTTCTGGATCGTGCGCGAACCGCGGCTGATCGGCTTCGGCGTTGCCTTCACGCTCGGCCTGGCGATGGATGTCGCGCAGGCCAGCCTGTTCGGACAGCATGCACTGGCCTATACGGTGGTCGCATTGGGTGCGACGCTGCTGCGACGGCGGTTGCGCATGTTCAGCACCGACAAGCACATCCTGCAGATCCTGCCGATCCTGCTCACCGCGCAGGCGGTGATCCTGCTGGTGCGGCTTGCCGGCGGGGCGGCCTTCCCGGGTTGGACGTGGTTCGTGCCACCGTTCACCGGAGCACTGCTTTGGCCCGTGGTCTGGATCGTCCTGCTCGCGCCGCAACGTCCGCGCATCGATCCCGAACACCCCATCTGATCGCCCGGATGCCGCAATTCGTCGAACTGAAGAACCTGGAAAGCGAACGCTCCGAATTCAGGCGGCGGGCGGCCATCGCCGGGTTGTTCGTGCTCCTGCTGTTCACGCTGCTGCTCGCGCGCTTCATCTTCCTGCAGGTGATGAAGCACGAGTACTACTACACCCAGGCCGAGGCGAACCGCATCTCCCTGGTG
>CANGYF010000009.1 GCA_947458265.1 Betaproteobacteria bacterium | reverse complement strand
GGCAGGCTGGCGACAACGTGGGCGTGCTGCTGCGTGGCACGAAGCGTGAAGAGGTGGAGCGTGGCCAGGTGCTGTCGAAGCCGGGCTCGATCAACCCGCACACGAAGTTCACGGCCGAGATCTACGTTCTGAGCAAGGAAGAGGGCGGTCGTCATACGCCGTTCTTCAATGGCTATCGTCCGCAGTTCTACTTCCGCACGACGGACGTGACCGGCTCGATCGACCTGCCGGAAGGCACCGAGATGGTGATGCCGGGTGACAACATTTCGATCACGGTCACGCTGATCCAGCCGATCGCGATGGAAGAGGGGCTGCGCTTCGCGATCCGCGAAGGTGGCAAGACCGTTGGCGCGGGTGTCGTCGCCAAAGTGATCGCGTAAGACTTCGAGCAGGCGAGAAATGTCAAACCAGAAAATCAGGATTCGCCTCAAGGCGTTCGACTACCGGCTGATCGATCAGTCGGCGATCGAGATCGTGGATACCGCCAAGCGCACCGGCGCAGTGGTCAAGGGCCCGGTGCCCCTGCCCACCCGCATCGAGCGCTTCGACCTCCTGCGTTCGCCGCACGTCAACAAGACCTCTCGCGACCAGTTCGAGATCCGTACCCACCTGCGCCTGATGGACATCATCGATCCGACCGACAAGACGGTCGACGCGCTGATGAAGCTGGACCTTCCGGCGGGCGTGGACGTCGAGATCAAGCTCTGATCGCAGCAGGCTCCGCCCTGGTGGCGGAAGCAGCAGCACCGAAGTTGCAGCACTGGTAGTACCCGTAGCAGATACACCAAACCCTCGCCGGTCAATCGTAACCGGCATACGGAGAAACAAGATGAGTATCGGACTCGTCGGCCGCAAGGTCGGCATGACTCGCATCTTCACCGATGACGGGGATTCGGTTCCCGTGACGGTCGTCGATGTATCGAACAACCGCGTCGCGCAGGTGAAGTCGGTCGAGAACGACGGCTACTCGGCGGTGCAGGTGGTCTTCGGCTCGCGCCGTGCCAGCCGCGTGATCAAGCCGGCGGCCGGCCACTTCGCGAAGGCTGGCGTGCAGGCCGGCACCGCGCTGAAGGAATTCCGGCTCGCAGCGCCGGTGGCGGACGACATCAAGCCCGGATCGGTCATCGACGTCGACCTGTTCAAGGTCGGCCAGCTGGTTGACGTGTCGGGTACGACCCACGGCAAGGGTTTCGCCGGCGCGATCAAGCGGCACCACTTCTCGTCGAACCGCGCCAGCCACGGCAACTCGGTTTCGCACAACAGCCCGGGTTCGATCGGTCAGAACCAGGATCCGGGTCGCGTGTTCCCCGGCAAGCGCATGGCCGGCCACCTCGGCGACGTGCGCCGCACGGTGCAGAACCTCGAGATCGTGCGCATCGACGCCGAGCGCAAGCTTCTGCTGCTCAAGGGTGCCGTTCCCGGCGCCAAGGGTGGCCATCTGATCGTCCGCGCTGCGGTCAAGGCAGGTGCCTGATGGAACTGAAACTCATTGATTCGCAGGGCAAGTCGAGCTCGACGATGGCGGCCAGCGACCAGCTGTTCGCGCGCGAGTTCAACGAAGCGCTGGTGCACCAGGTGGTCGTGGCCTACCAGGCCAACGCACGCCAGGGTACCCGTGCCCAGAAAGAGCGCAGCCAGGTCAACAAGAGCACGAAGAAGCCGTGGCGCCAGAAGGGCACCGGCCGTGCACGTGCAGGCCGTGCGTCGAGCCCGCTGTGGCGTGGCGGCGGCAAGGTGTTCGCGTCGCAGACTGACGAGAACTTCACCCAGAAGGTGAACCGCAAGATGTATCGCGCCGGCGTGGCTGCGATCCTCTCGCAGCTCGCACGCGAAGACCGCCTCTGCGTGGTCGACGCGTTCACCGTCGAGTCGCCGAAGACCAAGATGCTGGCCGACAAGGTCAAGGGCATGGGCTTCGACGACGTGCTGATCGTCACCGACCAGCTGGACGAAAACCTGTTCCTGTCCTCGCGCAACCTGTCGTACGTGGGTGTGTTGCGCGTCGAGCAGACCGACCCGCTTTCGCTGTTGCAGTTCGACAAGGTGCTCTTCACCCGGAACGCAATCGCCCGCCTCGAGGAGATCCTCAAGTGAGCCTTCCCGCTACCCGCGAAGAGCGGTTGATGCAGATTCTCCTGGCGCCGCTGGTGTCGGAGAAAAGCACGATGGTGGCCGACAAGCACAACCAGATCGTGTTCGAAGTGGTGAAGAACGCGACCAAGCCGGAAATCAAGGCTGCGGTCGAGATGATGTTCAGCACCAAGGACAAGAAGATCGAAGTCGTGTCGGTGCGTACGTTGAACTACGACGGCAAGGAGAAGCGCTTCGGGCGTTTCGTCGGCCGTCGCCGGGGCTGGAAGAAGGCCTACGTGCAGATCAAGGAAGGCCAGGAAATCGTGTTCGCTGGTCTGGAGGCGCGCTGAAATGCTGGTCAAGGTAAAACCCACATCCGCCGGCCGACGCGCCGTCGTCAAGGTCGTCAATCCCGAGCTGCACAAGGGCTCGCCGTTCGCGCCCCTGCTCGAGAAGCAGATCCAGAACGCGGGCCGTAACAGCAAGGGCCATATCACCACCCGTCACAAGGGCGGTGGGCACAAGCATCACTACCGCGTGGTCGACTTCAAGCGCAACAAGGACGGCATCGAGGCGAAGGTCGAGCGGCTTGAGTACGACCCGAACCGCAGCGCAAACATCGCACTGCTGTGCTATGCCGACGGCGAGCGCCGTTACATCATTGCGCCCAACGGCGTGGCGGTGGGCGCGAAGCTGATGAGCGGATCGGAGGCCCCGATCAAGGCCGGCAACACCCTGCCGATCCGCAACATCCCGGTCGGCACGACGATCCACTGCATCGAGATGCAGCCTGGGAAGGGTGCGCAGCTTGCGCGTTCTGCCGGTGCATCGGTCCAGTTGCTGGCCCGCGAGAGCAGCTACGCACAGCTGCGGTTGCGTTCCGGCGAGATCCGCAAGGTGCATGTTGACTGCCGCGCGACCATCGGCGAAGTCGGCAACTCCGAGCACAACCTGCGTTCGATCGGCAAGGCCGGTGCGATGCGCTGGCGCGGCGTGCGCCCGACGGTACGTGGCGTGGCGATGAACCCGGTCGATCACCCGCACGGTGGTGGCGAGGGCAAGACCGCCGCTGGCCGTCATCCGGTGAGCCCGTGGGGTCAGTTGACCAAGGGCTACAAGACCCGCAAGAACAAGCGCACGAGCAGCATGATCGTGCGGCGCCGCAACTCGACCAAGGGGTAAAGCGAGATGGCACGTTCAGTTAAGAAAGGCCCCTTCGTCGATCATCACCTGTTCGGCAAGGTGGAAAAAGCGCGTTCCAACAACGACAAGCGTCCGATCAAGACCTGGTCGCGTCGTTCGACGATCCTCCCGGATTTCGTCGGCCTCACCATCGCGGTGCACAACGGGCGTCAGCACATCCCGGTGTTCGTCTCCGAGAACATGGTCGGTCACAAGCTGGGTGAGTTTGCGCACACGCGCACGTTCAAGGGGCACTCTGGCGACCGCAAGGCCGCCAAGGGCCCGGGCAGGTAAGGAGCCATACACATGCAGACCAAGGCCACATTGCGTGGTGTACGCCTCTCGGCGCAGAAGGGCCGCCTGGTCGCCGACCAGATCCGCGGCCTGCCGGTCGAGCGTGCGCTCAACCTGCTCACCTTCAGCCCGAAGAAGGGTGCCGTCATCATCAAGAAGGTGCTCGAGTCGGCGATCGCCAACGCCGAGCACAACGATGCGGCGGACATCGACGAGCTGAAGGTCACGCTCATCCACGTCGAGCGCGGCACCAGCCTCAAGCGTTTCATGCCGCGCGCCAAGGGGCGTGCGTCCAGCATCACCAAACCGACCTGCCACGTCTATCTGGCAGTGGGCGACGGCAAGTAGCCGCCGCCTCCATGGACTGAACGACGGGGCAAAGAGGGCACATATGGGACAGAAGATCCATCCGATCGGCTTTCGGCTCGCGGTCCAGCGCAACTGGACCTCGCGCTGGTACGCCAATCACAAGAATTTCGCCGGGATGCTGGCGGAAGACATCAAGGTGCGCGACTTCCTGAAGAAGAAGCTTGCGCATGCAGCGGTCGGCCGCGTGCTGATCGAGCGCCCGGCGCGCGACGCGAAGATCACCATTTTCAGCGCGCGTCCCGGCGTGGTCATCGGCAAGAAGGGCGAGGACATCGAGGCGCTGCGCAGCGCCCTGCGCAAGTTCATGGGCGTGCAGAACGTCCACGTGAACATCGAGGAGATCCGCAAGCCGGAACTCGACGCGCAACTGATCGCCGATTCGATCTCCTCCCAGCTCGAGAAGCGCATCATGTTCCGCCGCGCGATGAAGCGCGCGATGCAGAACGCGATGCGCCTGGGCGCCCAGGGCATCAAGATCATGAGCTCGGGGCGGCTGAACGGCATCGAGATCGCCCGTCGCGAGTGGTATCGCGAGGGTCGCGTCCCGCTGCACACGCTGCGCGCCAACATCGAGTACGGCGTGTCGGAAGCCAAGACGACCTATGGTGTCATCGGCATCAAGGTCTGGGTCTACAAGGGCGATGTCCTTGGCAAGAACGAAGTGGCGCCGGAAGTTGCACCGTCGCCCGCGATCGAGCCGGAACGCAAGCCGCGCAAGTCCGGAGTGAGAAATGCTGCAGCCAGCTAGAAGAAAATACCGTAAAGAGCAGAAGGGCCGCAATCGCGGCATCGCCACCCGTGGCAACAAGGTGAGCTTCGGCGAATTCGGCCTGAAGGCACTGGACCGCGGCCGCCTGACTGCCCGCCAGATCGAAGCCGCTCGCCGGGCGATGACCCGTCACATCAAGCGCGGTGGCCGGATCTGGATCCGTATATTCCCGGACAAGCCGATCTCGCAGAAGCCTGCCGAGGTGCGGATGGGTAACGGCAAGGGCAACCCCGAGTACTACGTCGCCGAGATTCAGCCCGGCAAGATGCTGTACGAGATGGACGGGGTCGATGAGACGCTGGCCCGCGAGGCATTCCGCCTGGCATCGGCCAAGCTGCCGCTGCGCACGGCGTTCGTCGCGCGCCAGGTCGGAGGTTGAGATGAAATCCAAGGAACTGCGTCAACGCACGCCGGCTGAACTGGGCGACGAGGTCAAGAGCCTCCTTCGCGCACAGTTCAACCTGCGCATGCAGCATGCCACCCAGCAGCTCGGCAAGACGAGCGAGCTGCGCAAGGTGAAGCGTGATATCGCCCGCGTGCGGACCATCGCAACCGAACTCGCCAACGCTGCGCCGGCCGACAAGCCGGCCGGCGAGGCCTGAAACCAATCCCAGGGACAGTTCCCATGACCGAAACCGAAGCGTCGACCGCACGCGTCCTCACCGGACGCGTGGTCAGCGACAAGATGGACAAGACGGTCACCGTGCTGGTGGAGCGCAAGGTCAAGCACCCGCTCTACGGCAAGGTGATGGTCCGTTCGAAGAAGTATCACGCGCACGACGAGACCAACGAAGTCGCCGAAGGCGACCTGGTCGAGATCGCCGAGACCCGGCCGATCTCCAAGACCAAGGCATGGAAGGTTGCACGCCTGGTCGAGAAGGCTCGTACGGCCTGAGTTTGCGCCGCTTCATTTATCGCTTGGCAACGACGCGATAAAGGTGCATACTTTGCGGCTATCCTGAGTTCGGATCTATCGGTCCGGAACCAGGGACCGGCAGCAGCGCCAGAAGTTTGGCGCTGCACAGGGTGGAACGTGGCAGGCCTGTGGTTGCGACAGTTCAACAGCGCAACCTTCAGTGTTAAAGACACGTTCCAGCAGCCGGGCGGCACTCCCCGCGTGGGCGGGGTCCAAGACTGACCGTGAGGTGGATTGCACGGGCGCGGCGCGAGCCGGTCGGTGCAGAGTTGGTCGGCGCGAGCCGGCAGCACCCGCGGTAAAAGTTGGATACACGGACAGGACCGGCGCTACGCCGGTGCATCGAACAGCAGCACGGAAGTGCCGGCGCCCGCGGGTGGCGGCGCTTCGGCAGTCAGGTTGTGCCCGCCCGGGCGTTGTCCGGACGGGCCTGGCGAATCCCCGGCCGCACGACGCGGCCCGGTCGGACAGGAGAATGAGATGATCCAGATGCAGTCGGTCCTCGACGTGGCCGACAACACCGGTGCACGGTCGGTCATGTGCATCAAGGTGCTCGGTGGCTCGAAGCGGCGTTATGCCGGCATCGGTGACGTGATCAAGGTCAGCATCAAGGATGCGGCACCGCGCGGGCGCGTGAAGAAGGGCGAGGTCTACAGCGCCGTCGTCGTGCGCACCGCCCATGGCGTGCGTCGCCAGGACGGGTCGCGCGTGCGCTTCGACAAGAACGCTGCCGTTCTGCTGAATGCGAAGCTGGAGCCGATCGGCACCCGTATCTTCGGGCCGGTCACCCGCGAACTGCGCACCGAGCGATTCATGAAGATCGTCTCGCTTGCGCCGGAAGTCATCTAGGACGTTCGGTCAGGAGACCCAGCGATGAACAAGATCAAGAAGGGTGATGACGTCATTGTGCTGACCGGCCGCGACCGCGGCAAGCGTGGCACGGTGCTCAAGGTGCTCGCAGAGCACCTCGTCGTCGAAGGCATCAACCGCGTCAAGAAGCACCAGAAGCCGAACCCGATGAAGGGTACGACCGGCGGCATCGTCGAGAAAGAGATGCCGATCAATGCCTCGAACGTGGCGGTATTCAATCCGGCCACCCAGAAGGCTGACCGGGTTGGTTTCCGCGTGCTGGAAGACGGCCGCAAGGTCCGGTTCTACAAGTCCAACGGCGAACTGGTAAGCGCCTGATCCACGGGATCCACGGGCGCCTGCGCCCGGCGTGATCCGCCCCCGAAGAGGTTTTGCGAAAAATGGCTCGGCTCAAAGAACACTACCGCGAGAAAGTCGTCCCCGACCTTATTGCCAAGTTCGGCTACAAGACGCAGATGCAGGTCCCGCGGATCCTCAAGATCACGTTGAACATGGGTGTCGGCGAAGCGGTCGCGGACAAGAAAGTCCTCGAGAACGCGATCGGCGACATGCAGAAGATCGCCGGCCAGAAGCCGGTTGCGACCAAGTCGCGCAAGTCGATCGCCGGGTTCAAGATCCGCGAAGGCTATCCGATCGGCTGCATGGTCACGCTGCGCGGCGAGCACATGTATGAATTCCTGGATCGCCTGGTGACCATCGCGATGCCGCGTATCCGCGATTTCCGCGGTATTTCCGGCAAGGCGTTCGATGGCCGTGGCAACTACAACATGGGCGTGCGCGAGCAGATCATCTTCCCCGAGATCGACTACGACAAGGTCGATGCGGTGCGCGGGATGAACATCACGATCACCACCACTGCGCGTACCGACGAGGAAGGTCGCGCGCTGCTGGCCGCCTTCCAATTTCCGTTCCGGAACTGAGGACCAAGAGATGGCAAAGCTGTCCCTGATCAATCGCAACCAGAAGCGTATCGCGACCGTGGAGAAGTTTTCCGCCAAGCGCAAGGAACTGATGGCGCAGGCGCGCGATCCGCAGCTGTCTGACGAAGAGCGCATGGCCGCTCGCGAGAAGCTGCAGCGCATGCCGCGTGATGCCTCGCCGGTGCGGGTGCGTAACCGGTGCGCGCTGACCGGGCGTCCGCGCGGCGTGTTCAGCAAGTTCGGCCTCGGCCGCAACAAGCTTCGTGAAATCGCCATGCGCGGAGAAGTTCCGGGCGTGACCAAGGCAAGCTGGTAGGAGCTTTCGTATGAGCATGAGTGATCCGATCGCCGACATGCTGACGCGTATTCGTAACGCGCAGATGGCGGGGAAGACGTCCGTTGAGATGCCGTCGAGCAAGCTCAAGGTTTCGATTGCCAAGGTGTTGAAGGACGAAGGCTACGTCGACGACTTTGCGGTGCGCCCGAATGATGGCAAGCCGGTGCTGGATATCGCGCTGCGTTACTACGCAGGCGAGCCGGTCATCGAGAAGATCGAGCGCGTGAGCCGTCCCGGGCTGCGCGTCTATCGCGGCACGCAGGACCTGCCTCGCGTGATGAACAACCTCGGGGTTGCGATCGTGTCCACGTCCAAGGGCGTGATGACCGACCGCCAGGCGCGCCAGCACGGTATCGGCGGCGAAGTCCTGTGCGTAGTGCACTGACCCTGATAGAGCGGACGGAGTCGGCAAATGTCTCGAATCGGTAAGTCTCCTGTCGCGGTGCCCGCTGGCGTCGAAGTCGCCATCGCGCCGGACTCGATCAGCATCAAGGGCCCGCTGGGCACCGCGCAGCAGGCGGTGACTGGCGGCGTGGCGGTGGAGAAGGAAGGCAACGAGCTGCGCATCAAGGTGCTCGACGACTCTTCCCAGGCCGCTGCGATGTCCGGCACGCTGCGTGCGCTGGTGAGCAACATGGTCACGGGCGTCACCAAGGGCTTCGAGCGCAAGCTGCAGCTCGTGGGCGTCGGTTACCGGGCGCAGGCGCAGGGTGACAAGCTCAACCTGACCCTCGGCTTCTCGCACCCGGTCGTGCACCAGATGCCCCAGGGCATCACGGTCGCGACCCCGACGCAGACCGAGATCCTGATCAAGGGTATCGACAAGCAGGTCGTCGGACAGGTCGCCGCGGAAGTGCGCAGCTACCGTCCGCCGGAGCCCTACAAGGGCAAGGGCGTGCGCTATTCCGACGAAGTCGTCGTGATCAAAGAAACGAAGAAGAAATAAGGCGAGGCCGACACCATGTTCGATCGCAAACTCTCCCGCCTGCGCAGGTCGAAGCAGACCCGGCGCAAGGTCGCGCTGGCGCGTGCCGTGCGCCTCGCGGTGTACCGCTCCAACAACCATATTTACGCACAGGTCATCGCTGCAACCGGCGACCGGGTGTTGGCCACCGCATCGACGCTCGACGAGGCGATCCGTACCGCCAACCCGAAGACGTCGACCGTTGCCGCCGCCAGCCTGGTGGGCAAGGCGATCGCCGAGAAGGCCAAGGGACTCGGAATCGAGGCGGTTGCGTTCGACCGTTCCGGTTTCCGCTACCACGGGCGGGTGAAGGCAGTGGCCGAGGCCGCGCGCGAAGCCGGCCTGAAGTTCTGACCTGGCGTACTGAAACAACGTCACTGAAACACTGACCGACTCAAGACCAAGCGAGAGACTCGAATGGCGCAAAACAGCAACCGGCGCGATAACCGCCGGCAGGAAAAGCAGGACGACACCGAGGGCATGCGCGAGAAGATGATCGCGATCAACCGCGTGACCAAGGTGGTCAAGGGTGGTCGGATCCTCGGTTTTGCTGCACTCACGGTGGTCGGCGACGGCGACGGCGGCATCGGCATGGGCAAGGGCAAGGCACGCGAAGTGCCGGTGGCCGTGCAGAAGGCCATGGACGAGGCACGGCGCAAGCTGGTCAAGGTCAATCTGAAGAACGGCACCCTGCAGCACTCGGTGGTCGGTCGCCATGGCGCGTCGGTGGTTCTGATGCTCCCGGCCTCTGACGGTACCGGCATCATCGCCGGCGGCCCGATGCGCGCGATCTTCGAGGTGATGGGCGTGACCAACGTGCTGGCCAAGTGCCTCGGGTCGACCAACCCCTACAACGTCGTGCGCGCCACCCTCAACGGGCTCGCATCGATGAACACCCCGGCCGAGATCGCTGCCAAGCGTGGCAAGACGGTGGCCGAGGTCACCGGCGCCTGACGGCTGCCTGGGTTCGGCGGGCCCTGTGGGTCCCGTCGCGCTGCAAACGGATAGAACGAGAGTACTGCCATGTCGACGACAGCAAAGAAACTGAAGGTCACGCTGGTGAAGAGCGTGATCGGCACGCGCGAGTCGCATCGCGCCTGCGTGCGCGGGCTCGGCCTGAAGCACCGGCAACACACGGTCGAGGTCGAGGACACCCCGGCAGTGCGCGGGATGATCAACAAGGTGTCCTATCTCCTGAAGTGCGAGGGCTGAGACCATGCGCCTGAATGAACTGAGCCCGGGAATCGGGTCGAAGAGCAAACGCAAGCGCGTCGGCCGCGGTATCGGCAGCGGCACGGGCAAGACCGGTGGTCGTGGCCACAAGGGTCAGAAGTCGCGCGCTGGCGGTTTCCACAAGGTCGGTTTCGAGGGCGGCCAGATGCCGTTCCAGCGTCGCCTGCCGAAGCGCGGTTTCACGCCGCTGCATCCCAACGCGATTGCGCAGGTGCGACTGGGTGACCTGGCACAGATCGACGCCGAAGTGATCGACTTCGCAGCGCTGGTGGCGGCCAAGCTGGTTCCGTCGGGTGCGAAGACCGCCAAGGTGTTCCTGTGCGGCAAGCTCGAGAAGAAAGTGTCGGTGTCCGGATTGGGCGTCACCAAGGGCGCGAAAAGTGCGATCGAAGCACTGGGTGGTTCGGTGACGATGCCGGAAGCGCCGGCTTCGGAGTAACCCCGGTCAGTTTGGGCGATATCGGTCGCATGCGGCCGGTCTACAAGGGATAGCGCGTGGCTACAGCAGCATCGGCAATCGGCGGCGGCAAGATGGGGGACCTGAAACGGCGTCTCCTGTTCCTGCTGGGCGCATTGGTCGTGTACCGGATCGGCACCCATGTGCCGGTGCCGGGGATCGACCCCGACCAGCTGGCGCAGTTGTTCAACCAGCAGCGCGGCGGCATCCTCGACATGTTCAACATGTTCTCGGGCGGTGCGCTGTCGCGGTTCTCCATCTTCGCCCTCGGCATCATGCCGTACATCTCTGCCTCGATCATCATGCAGCTGATGACGGTGGTCTCCCCGCATCTCGAGGCCCTGAAGAAGGAAGGCGAGGCGGGGCGGCGCAAGATCACGCAGTACACCCGCTACGGCACCGCGGTGCTCGCGCTGTTCCAGGCCATCGGCATCTCGGTCGCCCTTCAGGCGCAGCCCGGCCTGGTGATCGCCCCTGGCGCGATGTTCATGTTCGTGACGGTGGTGACCCTGGTTGCCGGAACGATGTTCCTGATGTGGCTCGGCGAGCAAATCACCGAGCGTGGCATCGGCAACGGCATCTCGCTGATCATCTTCGCTGGCATCGTCGCCGGCCTGCCCCAGGCCATCGGCGGCACGCTCGAGTTGGCGCGAACGGGTTCCTTCTCGATCGCCTTCGTGGTGATCCTCCTGGTGCTCGCGATCGGCATCACCTGCTTCGTGGTATTCGTCGAGCGCGGTCAGCGCAAGATCCTGGTCAACTACGCGAAGCGCCAGGTGGGACGGAAGGTGTATGGCGGTCAGAGCTCGCACCTGCCGCTGAAGCTGAACATGGCAGGGGTGATCCCGCCGATCTTCGCCTCGTCGATCATCCTGTTCCCGGCGACGATCTCGGGGTGGTTCGGGGCAAGCGAAGGGATGAACTGGCTGAAGGACCTCTCCGGCATGCTGCATCCCGGGCAGCCGGTGTACGTGATGCTCTACGCCGCGGCGATCATCTTCTTCTGCTTCTTCTACACCGCGCTGATGTACAACCCGAAGGAAACCGCGGACAACCTGAAGAAGAGCGGCGCCTTCGTCCCCGGCATCCGCCCGGGTGACCAGACTGCGAAGTACATCGGCGACATCACCACCCGGCTCACGCTGATCGGTGCCATCTACATCACCATCGTCTGCCTGATCCCCGAGTTCCTGATCGTGCGCTTCAACGTGCCGTTCTACTTCGGTGGCACCAGCCTGCTCATCATCGTCGTGGTGACGATGGACTTCATGCAGCAGGTCCAGGCCTACATGATGACGCATCAGTACGAGAGCCTTCTCAAGAAGGCCAACCTCAAGGGCGGCGGGATGTTCCCGACCCGCTAGTAGCTGCCGCATACCACCGTAATTCCCAGACAGGCGCTCCGACCGGATGGCGAAGGAAGAAACAATTCAGATGCAGGGCGAAGTCCTTGAGACTCTGCCCAATGCGACGTTCCGCGTAAAGCTCGAGAACGGGCACGTGGTGCTGTCGCACATCTCCGGAAAGATGCGGATGCACTACATCCGGATCCTTCCGGGCGACAAGGTGACGGTCGAAGTCAGTCCCTACGACCTTTCGCGCGCACGGATCACGTTCCGCGCACGTTGAGACAGGCTGGCGGCGCCGGGTGAGGGTTTCCCGGGTTGCTGGCAGACAGATCCGCAGGTGGCCGCCCCGGCGGCCCGCAGTAAAGACAGCACTATCCAGGGGTCATCATGAAAGTACAGGCTTCAGTCAAGAAGATTTGCCGCAAGTGCAAGGTGATTCGCCGCCACGGAGTGGTGCGTGTCATCTGCGCCGATCCGCGGCACAAGCAGCGCCAGGGCTGATCCGGACCATCGGATCCACCCTCAGTCCCGACCGGGGCACAAGGCCAGACCTTTCGAGGTTGCCTCCAGTGCTTCCGGCGGATATAATCAGCGGTTTTTCGTTCTGAGCACAATCGCATGGCTCGTATTGCTGGCGTAAACATCCCCAATCATCAGCACGTGGTGATCGCCCTGACTTCCATTTATGGCATCGGCCCCTCCCGGTCGAAAGCCATCTGCGAAGCTTCGGGGATCAAGCCCACCACCAAGATGAAAGAACTCACCGACACGGAAATGGACAAGCTCCGTGACCACGTCGGAAAGTTCACCGTCGAGGGCGATCTTCGCCGCGAGGTGAACATGAGCATCAAGCGGCTGATGGACCTGGGCTGCTACCGCGGCCTGCGGCATCGCCGCGGCCTGCCGGTTCGCGGACAGCGTACCCGCACCAACGCCCGTACCCGCAAGGGTCCGCGCAAGGCAATCCGGGCGACGTCCGGCAAGCCGGGTTAAAAGGATTCGATAGACATGGCTAAGACCGCAACGCGGACCCGCAAGAAGGTCAAGAAGAACATCGCCGAGGGTATCGCGCACATCCACGCGTCGTTCAACAACACGATCGTCACGATCACCGACCGGCAGGGCAATGCTCTGTCCTGGTCAAGCACCGGCAGCTCGGGCTTCAAGGGCTCGCGCAAGAGCACGCCGTTCGCTGCACAGATCGCAGCCGAGGCTGCGGGCCGTGCCGCGCAGGAGTGTGGCGTGAAGAACCTCGAAGTCCGCATCAAGGGCCCGGGACCGGGCCGCGAGTCCGCCGTGCGTGCGCTCAACGCCGTCGGCTTCAAGATCCTCAGCATCTCGGACGTGACTCCGGTGCCGCACAACGGTTGCCGCCCGCCCAAGCGCCGTCGCGTCTGACCAGGAGACACATACCGTGGCCCGCAATACCGATCCGAAATGCCGCCAGTGCCGTCGCGAAGGCGAAAAGCTCTTCCTCAAGGGCGAAAAGTGCTTCACCGACAAGTGCTCGATCGAGCGCCGCACGAACCCGCCCGGCCAGCATGGGCAGAAGCAGAACCGCATGTCCGACTATGCGCTCCAGCTGCGTGAAAAGCAGAAGGTGCGCCGGATCTACGGCATCCTCGAGCGCCAGTTCCGCCGCACTTACGCGGAAGCCGATCGCCGCAAGGGGATCACCGGCCAGAACCTGCTCGCCCTGCTCGAGTGCCGCCTCGACAACGTCGCCTTCCGCATGGGCTTCGGTGCTTCGCGCAGCGAAGCGCGCCAGGTCGTGCGCCACAACGGCGTCACCGTCAACGGCCGCCGGGTGAACATTCCCTCGTTCCAGGTTCGTCCGGGCGACGTGGTTGGCCTGTCGGCCGGAGCGCGCGAGCAGCTGCGCGTGAAAGCGGCGATGGAAGCGGTCGAGCAGCGTGGCGTGCCCGAATGGCTGTCGCTCGATGCCAAGGAAGGCAAGGGCGTGTTCAAGAGCGTTCCGGCGCGTACTGACCTGCCCAGCACGATCAACGAATCGCTGATCGTCGAGCTCTACTCCAAGTAATCGACCCGCGCGCGCAGCGGGCAGGGGTCACTCCCGCCTGTTGCGCGTTGCCGTACCCGCAGCACCGAAGTACCGAACCTACAGCTCCAGTTCGCGGCGAAGACCCTGCGTGATCACGCAGGCATTTCCGTCGCCATCTTTCCCGGTCGAGAGGTCAATTCATGCAAAGCAGCTTCCTGAAGCCGCGCATCATCGATGTACAACCGGTGTCGGCCGTGCAGGCGAAGATCACGATGGAGCCGTTCGAGCGTGGCTATGGCCATACGCTCGGCCACGCGCTGCGTCGCGTCCTGCTGTCGAGCATGCCTGGCTATGCCGCGACCGAAGTCCACATCACCGGCGTGTTGCACGAGTACTCGGCCCTCGACGGCGTGCAGGAAGACCTGGTTGACATCCTGCTGAACCTGAAGGGCATCGTGTTCAAGCTGCACAACCGCGATGAAGTGACGCTGACGCTGAACAAGACCGGCGCTGGCGCCGTCACGGCGGCCGACATCGAGGCTGGCCACGATGTCGAGATCATCAATCCGCAGCACGTGATTGCCCACCTGACGCCGGGTGGCAAGCTCGAGATGACGATCAAGGTCGAGACGGGCCGCGGCTACGTGCCGGCGTCGGCCCGGCCGGCTGCACGCGAAGGTCGTGCGATCGGAAGCATCCTCCTGGACGCCTCGTTCAGCCCGGTGCACCGGGTGAGCTATGCGGTCGAGAGCGCGCGCGTCGAGCAGCGCACGGACCTCGACAAGCTGATCATCGACATCGAGACCAACGGCGTCATCGAGCCGGAAGAAGCGATCCGCTACGCCGCGCGCGTGCTGGTCGACCAACTGGCTGTGTTCGCCGACCTGCAGGGCACCCCGGGTGCTCGCGACGATCGCAAGGAGCCGGCAGTCGATCCGATCCTGCTGCGTCCGGTCGACGACCTGGAGCTCACGGTGCGTTCGGCCAACTGCCTGAAGGCCGAGAACATCTATTACATCGGTGACCTGATCCAGCGCACCGAAACCGAACTGCTGAAGACGCCGAACCTGGGTCGCAAGTCGCTCAACGAGATCAAGGAAGTCCTTGCCTCGCGTGGCCTGATGCTCGGCATGAAGCTCGAGAACTGGCCGCCGGTCGGGCTCGAGAAGGTTGCCGGGCACTGAGCCGGCTTCAAAACAACGTCATTTGCCGTACTGAGGTATCGCCATGCGTCACCGTCAAGGCCTGCGAAAACTGAACCGTACCACCAGCCACCGGCTGGCGATGCTCCGGAACATGACCAACTCGCTGCTCAAGCACGAGACCATCCAGACGACCCTGCCGAAGGCGAAGGAACTGCGCCGGGTGGCAGAGCCGCTGATCACCCTCGCCAAGACCGCAACGGTGGCCAATCGCCGCCTCGCGTTCAACCGCCTGCGTGATCGCGACATGGTGGTCAAGCTGTTTGATGAACTCGGCCCGCGCTATGCCACCCGCAATGGCGGCTACCTGCGCATCCTGAAGGCAGGGTTCCGTCAGGGCGACAACGCGCCGATGGCCCTCGTGATGCTGATGGACCAGCCTGATCAGGCCGCAGCATCCGGCAGCGAGACTGCCTGAGTCCCACTACGTCCGGATCGGCGCGCACGCGCGCTGGTCGCGGTGCGGGCTGCAGCAGCAGAGGGAGGCCGTGAGCCTCCCTTTTGCATGGCAGCGTGGGTCGGTTACGCGAATCGTGCATCGAGCAGACCCGTGAAGTCCGGTCGGGGTGCGTGGCTTGGGGTTCGATCAGCGCACGATGCGATTGAGTTCGAGGATGGGCAGCATCACCGCCAGCAGGATGGCCACCACCAGCGCGCCCATCGCCAGCACCAGCGCAGGCTCGAAAGCGGCCAGCCAAGCCGACAGCCGCTGCTCCAGCGCGCGCTTCTCGATACCGGCTGCACGCGCAAGCATCGTGTCGAGCCGACCGCTCGCCTCGCCGCTCGCGCACAGGTGCACCAGCGCCGGCGGGTAGGCGCGTCCTTCGGCGAGCGCGGCTGACAGGCTGGCGCCATCGCGCACCCGTTCCGCCGCGGCGCGCACCGCCTCGCCCAGTGCGCGGTTGGCCAGCGTGCCCGCAGCGGTGTCCAGCGCGGCGAGCAGCGGCACGCCGCCGCGCAGCAGGACCGACAGCGTCCATGCCAGCCGTGCTGTATCGGCTGCGCGCAGCATCGGCGCAAGCGCTGGCACGCGCAGCAGCGCGCGGTCCAGCCGCAGCCGCCAGGAAGGCAGTACCCAGGCAGCGCGCACCGCCAGCGCGCCGCCGGCCAGTGCGGCCAGCAGCAGCGGCCAGCCGCTGCGCAGCAGATCGCTCGCGCCGATCAGCACGCGCGTAGGCAGTGGCAACGCTTGCCCGGTGCCGCGGTACACCTCGACCACCTGTGGCACCACCCACGCCAGCAGGCCGGCAGTGACCAGCAGCGCGACCGTGGTGACGATCGCCGGGTACAGCAGCGCGAGTTGCACGCGCTGGCGCAGCGCGCGCCGCGCATCGAGGTAATCGGCGAGGTGTTCGAGCACCGCCGGGAGCGCGCCGGCGCGCTCGCCGCCGTCTACGACTTCGCGGTAGTGCTGCGGGAAGCTCGCCGGCCACTGCGCCATCGCCGCGGCGAGCGACGCGCCGCCTCGCAACGCTTCGCGCAGCCCGCCGAGGACTTCGCGCAGGGTGGCTGAGGCGGCCTGCGCTTCCATGCCGGCTAGCGCGAGATCGAGCGCGACGCCGGCGTCGAGCAGGGTCGCCAGTTCGCGCGTGACCAGCGGCAGGGCCTCGTCCGGGATGCGACGCCCCTGCGCCTGCGGCCCGAGGCGGTCCACCGCTGCAGGCAGCAGTCCACGCGAGCGCAGCGCGGCACGCGCCTGGCGCGCGCTGTCGGCATGCACGATGCCGCGCACCTCGCCGCCGTCGGGCGCGAAGGCCCGGTACTGGAACGCCGACATGGCCGCGCTACTCCCGGCTGACCCGCAGCAGTTCCTCGAGGCTGGTGTCGCCGGCGAGCACGCGGCGCACGCCGTCCTCGCGCAGGGTCACCATGCCCGATGCCACCGCCTGCTCGCGCAGGCGCGCCTCGGGCGCGCGGTCGTGAATACGCGCGCGCAGTGCATCGTCCATCGGCATCAGCTCGTACAGGCCGGTACGGCCCCGGTAGCCAGTGCCGCCGCAGGCGGTGCAGCCGCCGGCGCGCCAGACTCTGGACGTGCCTGCTGGCAGCCCCGCCTCCGCGGCCTGCTGCGGCGATAGCGCGATTTCGCGCCGGCATTCGGTACACAGGCAGCGCACCAGCCGCTGCGCCACCACGCCGGTCAGGCCGGAGGCAAGCAGGAAGGGTTCCACTCCCATGTCCACCAGCCGGGTCACCGCCGAGGTGCTGTCCTGCGTGTGCAGCGTGGAGAACACGAGGTGGCCGGTCAGGCCCGCCTGCACCGCGACCTGCGCCGTCTCCAGGTCGCGGATCTCGCCGACCATCACCACGTCGGGGTCCTGGCGCAGGATGCCGCGCAGCGCGCGCGCGAAGCTCATCTCGATGCGTCCATGCACCGGCGTCTGGCTGATACCGTCGAGGTCGTATTCGACCGGATCCTCGACGGTCATGATGTTGAGCGACCGCGCGTCGAGCCGGCGCAGCGCAGCGTACAGCGTTGTGGTCTTGCCCGATCCGGTAGGACCGGTCACGAGCACGATTCCGTGCGGTGCGCGGATCAGCCTGTCCAGACGTGCGAGGGTCGCTGCGTCCATGCCCAGCGTGGCGAGGTCGAGCCGGGCGGCCTGCCGGTCGAGCAGGCGCAGCACCACCCGTTCGCCGTGCGCGGTGGGGATGGTGGATACGCGCACGTCGAGGGGCCGGCCCGCCACCCGCAGTGCGATGCGACCGTCCTGCGGCAGGCGACGCTCGGCGATGTCGAGCCGGGCCATGATCTTCACCCGCGACACCAGTGCCGCGTGCAGCGCGCGGTGCGGCTCCACCAGGTCGCGCAGCGTGCCATCGAGGCGCAGCCGCACCACGGAGCGTTCCTCGAACGGCTCGACATGGATGTCGGAGGCGCCGTCGCGAGCAGCGCGGGCCAGCAGCGCGTTGACCAGCCGGATCACCGGCGCGTCGTGCTCGTCGTCAAGCAGTTCCGCCGCCGCCGGCAACTCCAGCGGCAGGCTGGCCAGTTCGGCGCCGATCGCGATCTCGTCGGCGACGTGGTGGGCATCCTCTCCCGCGCCCTCGCGCGCCTGCGCCAGCAACGTCTCGAAGCGCGGGCCGTCGACCACGCGCACACTCAGCGGCCGGCGCAACGCACGCCGCGCCTCGGCCAGTGCCAGCGGGTCGGTGCCAGCCCGCACAGCCACTGCCAGCGCGGCCGCAGGGCCGGCGGCAATCGCCTCGGGGCGCGCCGGCTCGGCGACGACCCCGTGCGCCGCGCTGAACGCCCACGGCAGGTGCACTGGCGGCGCGGTCATGGCGCAGTCATGGCGCGGGCTTGCGCGGCGGCAACTGCGGGCCGGTCATGTCGGGCAACAGCGGGCGCGAGGGCGGCTGCGCGGCCCTCTGCTCGCCGAGGATGTACTCGTAGCGTTCGCCCGAAAGCGCCTCGGCGCCGCGCTCGTCGCGCACCAGCGTCGGCCGCAGGAACACCATCAGGTTGGTCTTCACCCGCGAACGGCTGGTGTACCGGAACAGCGAACCGATCACCGGCAGTTCGCCGAGCAGCGGCACCCGCTCGACACTGTCGGTGAGCGTGTCCTGGATCAGGCCGCCGATCACCACGATGCGCCCGTCGTCGACCACGACGTTCGACTCCACCGCCCGCTTGTTGGTGATCACACCCGCCGCATTGGTCGCGTCCTGCACGCTCGACACTTCCTGGTAGAGCTGCAGGCGCACCGCACCGCCGGCCGAAATCTGCGGGCGGATGCGAAGTGTCAGTCCGACGTCGCGCCGCTCGATCGTCTGGAACGGCGTCGGGGTGGCGGCCGCCCCCGACAGCGCGTACTGGCCGGTGATGAACGGCACGTTCTGGCCGATCACGATACGTGCCTCCTCGTTGTCAAGGGTGAGCAGCGTCGGCGTCGAGAGGATGTTGGCGTTGGCGTCCGTCTCCAGCGCGCGTACCAGCGCGTTGATGCTGAGCGTCGGGCCGGCCAGTCCCGGGATGCTCACCTGCCCATGCAGCACGCCGACGTTCAGGCCGCGGCCGACGCTGGCGGCGTTGCGCGCGATGCCGACGATATTCTGTCCGGCACCGCCGAAGTTGGTGCCGCCGAAACCGCGCGCCTCGCCCGCCGAGCTGCCGACGTTGCCCAGATCCTGCCACTGCACGCCGAACTCGGCGGCGCGGCTGGCCGTGACTTCTGCGATCAGCGCCTCGACGTAGACCTGGGCACGACGCAGGTCGAGCTTGTCCAGGATCGCGCGCAGGTCGTTGTACACCGGGTCGGGTGCGACGATCAGCACCGAGTTGGTGGCCGGGTCGGCCTGGATGCTCACCCCGTCGGCGCCGCCGCCGGCAGCCTGCGGTGCGGTCGCCGGACGTGGGGCGGGCATCGGCGAGGTGCCGCTGCCGCCGGGAGGGCCGGCCGGTGTCGCCTGCGGCAGCCCGGCATCGGCGAGCGCCCCCGCGCGGCGCGGCGCGCCCGGGGACTCGGTGGCGTAGATCGCGCGCAGCGTCTCAGCCACCCGCACCGCATCGGCGTTGCGCAGGTAGACCACATGGGCGTTACCGCCGGCACGGCCCGGGGCATCCAGCGACGCAACGACATTGCGTACCCGGGTCAGGCGCGCCGGGTCGCCCGATCGCACCAGCAGCGTGTTCGATCGGACGTCGGGCACTACCACCAGGCGCTGCAGAGGGTCGGCCGCCGCCGCAGGCTCGCTGAACAGGCGGGTGATCGTCTGCGCCAGATCGACTGCGGAGACGTGGCGCAGCGGGATCACCACCGGATCGCTGCCGCCGGCCGGGCGGTCGACACGCTCGATGATCCGTTCGATGCGCTGCATGTTCGAGGCGTAATCGGTGACCACCAGCGCGTTGCTTCCGGGCAGGGCGGCGATTGCGTTGTTGGGCGAGATCAGCGGCCGCAGTACTGGCAGCAACTGGGCTGCGGCCTCGTGCGACAGCGAGAACACGCGGGTGACGATCGCATCGCCGGGATCGCGCGCGCGCTCGCCGGCGTCCACCGTGCGCGTGGACAGCAGGCGGGCGTCGGCCTCGGGTACTACCCGGACCAGGTTGCGGTCGTCGATGGTGGCGAAGCCCTGCATGCGCAGCGCCGACAGCAACAGGTCGTACACCTGCGCCCGCGGCACCGGTCGCGCCGAGACGATGTTGACGGTGCCCTTTACCCGCGGGTCGACGAGGAAGTTGCGGCCGGTGATCTCGCTGACTGCCTTCAGCACGCCCTCGATGTCGGCGTTGGAGAAGTTGAGCGTTACGAGGTCGGCGACCGCCAGCTCAGCGGGGCGGGCGTTGCCAGGGCGCTGACCGCGCCGGTCCGGGAGTGGCGCTACCGGGGCGATGACGGCAGTGCCAGTGGCAGTACCCGTCGACACGGCGGATGGGATAGCGGCTGGCGCCGCCGGGGGCGTTCCCGGGCCTGCCGCGGGCAGCGGGGATGCGGCCGGCTGTGCGCTCGCAGCGTGCGCGCCGACGCCAACCAGGGCGACCAGGGCGATCAGGGCGGTGGCGTACAGGCGGGTGGCTATCTGCAGTCCTCGTCGAGGCTGCAGGGACGATACAGGCGTCATGGCCGGAGCGCTCCGGCGCGTATTGCGCCCGTCGGGGCAGATATCTCGGATGCACGCGCAACTGGCGTACGCGCCGGCAGTGGCAGTTCGTGCAGCCCGTCGGTGCCGCGCAGCAGCACGCGATCGCGCTCCACCGTTTCCAGCGTCCAGTCGGCGGCGTAGCGTTCGCCCGGGACGACAGTGCGCACGCTGCCGCCGGTATCGCGGACCACGGCATAGCCACGGCCGGTGCCGGTCTGCACGGTACCGAGCAGACGTGGCAGCGCGGCGCTGGCATCCCCCGACGCAGCCGTGGCATCGGACCCGAACAGGGTGAACGCACGGTCCAGTCGCGCCGGCTCGGCTGCGGCGGCGGGCACGGCGGCGACCGATGCCGGGGCGGTGATCCGCAGGGCCCACACCGCGAGGATGACCGCTGCCAGCGCCAGCGCGCCGAGCCAGACTGCCTCTTCCAGCCAGCGCTCCCGCCGCGTGCCCTGCTCGCGCATGTCCCCCCCACGTGTCCCGCATCGTTTGCGCGCGTCGCGACGCGGTGGCGATCGCACGCACATGCTTTGCCCTCGGATAGTGTATAGCGGTTTGCCTGCGCGCCGAGGCGCGCGCGCTGAGCGTGTGTGGCGCGCCTGCCCGCTTTGACTGCCGTGCGAAGGATGGGGGACACTCTGTCGATCATGGATGGACCGATGCGAAGCTGCAATCGAATGCCCAGCCGTCCTGCGCGGCGCCCGAGCGGCTTCACGCTGCTCGAACTGATGGTGGTGGTGCTGATCATCGGCGTGCTCGCCGCACTGGTGGTGCCACGCGTGGCCGACCGGCCGGACGAGGCACGCGCCACCGCTGCGCGCCACGACATCGCCACGCTGGTGCAGGCGCTGCGCATGTATCGCCTCGACAATCGCGACTATCCGAGTACCGAGCAGGGCCTGGAGGCGCTGGTGCGCCGGCCCGAGACCGGCCCGCTGCCGTCGAACTGGCGCAGCGGCGGTTACCTGGAGCGATTGCCGCTCGACCCCTGGGGCCAGCCCTACCGCTACCTCAACCCGGGCTTGCGCGGCGACATCGATGTCTTCAGTCTCGGCGCCGATGGGGCACCTGGAGGCGAGGGTCGCAATGCGGATATCGGTTCCTGGGCATCCTGAGCGGCGCCTGCGCCCCGAGTTCGGTCACGAGTTCGGCCACGGTTGCGGCCACGATTGCGGCGGCATGCGCGGGCGCGGTGCGACGCTGGTCGAACTGCTGCTGGTGCTGCTGGTCGCGGCACTGTTCGCCGGGCTGGCGCTGCCTGTCTGGCGCGGTGCGGGCGACGACGATGCACGCGGCGAGGCGGTGCGTCTTGCGCAGTTGCTGCGGCTCGCCCACGACGAGGCGCGCCTGTCGGGGGTGGGGCTGCGCTGGCGCAGCGATGGCGGTGGCTACGGCTTCGCGCGCACCGATGGCACCGGGCACTGGAAGGCGATCGGCCCCGCCGAGCCGCTGCGCACGCGCCGTCTGGCGCAGGGCGTGCGGGTGGTGGCGCTGCGCGTGGACGGCCACCCGGTGGCGGTCGCGACGCCGGTCGAGTTCGCGGGTGCATGGCCGCCGCGGCTCGAGGTCGAGCTGGCCGATGCGGCCGCGCGCTGGCGGGTGTCCACCGGTGTCGACGGCGGCGTGGCGGGACCGTACGATGTCCCGCGCTGAACGGCCGGCGGCCGGCTTCACGCTGCTCGAGGTGCTGGTGGCGCTGGCGGTGGTCGCTGTCGCGTTGCTGGCGGCGATCGGGACCGCCACGCAGTCGACCGTCTCAGCCGAGGTGCTGCGCACGCGGCTGTTTGCCACCTGGGAGGCGGAGAACCGGCTGGCCGAACTGCGCGCCCGGCGCGCCTGGCCTGACCTCGGCGTGAGCGAAGGCATCGCCGAGCAGGCGGGAGTACGGCTGCGCTGGCGCGAGACGGTCGACGCATTGCCTGATTCCGCGTTCCGGCGCGTCGAGATCGCCGTGCGGGTGGACGGCGGTCGCGGCGGGGAGGTACGGCTCGCTGGCGTACTGCGTCGACCGTGAGCGGCGATCGTTGCTGCCGCGCTACCCTGGCCGGCTACACCCTGGTCGAGGTTCTGGTGGCACTGGCGATCCTCGCGCTGCTGTCGACGGTGGGCTGGCGCAGCCTCGCCGCGGTGCTCGAAGCCCGAGAGCGGCTGGCCGCCGAGGCGGCGCGCTGGCAGGCGGTGGCGGCGTTCTTCGACCGCTTCGCTCACGAGGCCGGGCGCGCGCTGGAGCGCCCGGTGCGCGCCACTGGCGGTCCGAGACCGGCGTGGGAGGGCGACGCTGCGACGGGTGTCTCGTTCAGCCGCGGCGCGAGCGATGCGGCCGGCGGGGCAGCCGCCCGCGTCGCCTACCTGCTGGCGGCCGATGGCACGCTGCTGCGCCGGGCCTGGCCGGCGCTGGACGCGCGCGATAGCGACGCGGTCGACCAACTGGCCCTGTCTGGCGTGGCCTGGCTGGGCATCGACTATCTCGGCGGCGACGGGCGCTGGTGGCCGAGCTGGCCGGTCGACGGGGAAGCGGCGCTGCCGCGCGCGGTGCGCCTGCGGCTCGCGCTCGTCGGGCCGTCCGTACCCGACAGCGAGCGCCCGGGCGCGGCAGCGTCACCGCCGGCGGCGGCGCGGCTGGTCGAGCGTATCGTGGCGGTGGCCCCTTGATCGGGCGCGCGCGCGCCGCGCCGGTCTGCCGCGGGCGCCAGCACGGCGTCGCACTGGTGCTGGCGCTGGCGGTGGTGGCGCTGGCCGCCGCCGCGGCCAGCGCCATCCTGCACGCGCAATCGGGCTGGTTGCGGGTCGAATCGCTGCGCAGTGACCGTGCGCAGGCGCTGGCGGCGGCCGATGCTGCACTGGACTGGGCGCGCGCGGCGCTGGCGCGCGAGGCGCGCGCCACCGGAGTCGACCACCGGCTGGAGCCCTGGGCGGCGCACATCGGCCCGTTGGAGGTCGAGGGTGCCACCGTCTCCGGCTGGCTGGACGATGCGCAGGGCGCCTTCAACCTCAACGGCATCGCGCCGCAGGGACGGGTGCTGCCGGCGCAGCTCGACCGCTATCGCCGGCTGCTGGCAGTCCTGGGCCTGCCCGCGGGACTGGCCGACGCGCTGGCCGACTGGCTCGACTCGGATGCGCGCGCATCCGGGCCCGATGGCGCAGAGGACGCGTTCTACCTCGCGCTGGCAGCGCCGTATCTCGCCGCCAACCAGCCGCTGGCCGAACGCGGCGAACTCGCGCGCGTACGCGGCTATGATGCGCAGGTCCTCGAGCGGCTGCGGCCGCATGTCGTTGCGCTGCCAGTAGCCACTGCCGTGAACGTGAATACAGCCACACCTGAAGTCCTGTGCGCGCTGCTGCCCGGCAGCGATCTTGGCGCTGCACGCGCGCTCGTGCTCGAGCGCGAGCGCCGGCCGTTCCGCAGCCTCGCTGACTTCGCCGCGCGCGCCGGCGACCGTGGACCGGATTCCCTCGATGGGCTGGCGGTGGGCTCGGCGTGGTTCATCGCGCAGGTACGGGTGCGCGCAGGCGAGGTGGTCGTGTCGGCCGAGGCGCTGCTGTCGCGCGCCGCGACGGGCGCGCCCAGCATCGTATGGCGCCGGCGCGGATGAGCACGTTGCGCCTGGTCGTGGCGCTGCACGACCCCGTCGTGGCCTGCGACTGGATGCTCGGCGCGCGCCGCGGCCGGGGACAGTCCCCGGCGTGGTCGGGGGCGAGCCGGGTGGAACTGGTGCTGAGGTCTGCCGACGTTCTGCTGGTTGCAGCGCAGCTACCGGCGGCGGCGCGCCGGGATACCGGCGCCGCGCTCGGCTATGCGATCGAGGACCGGCTCGCCGGCGATCCCGATGGCGATCGGGTGGTCGAACTGGGCCGCGACGGCGCACACAGCACCCTTGCCGCCGTCGATCGCGCCGGCATCGATGCGTGGCTCGAAAGGCTCGCGGCTTGCGGTCTGCACGAGGTGGCGGTGTACGTCGAGACGTTGCTGCTGCCGCCGCCGGTCGACGGCTGGCACCTGGGTTGGCGCGGCGACGAGGGCTGCGTTCGCACTGGCGACCATGCGGGGCAGTGGATCGACGCCGGCGACGCCGGCTGCGCCCCGGTGGCGCTGGCGGCTCGCCTGGCCGCCGCCCGGCGCGAGCGCCGCGCGCCGACGGCGCTTTGGCTACACCCGGTCGCGGCGGCGGCGTTGCCCGACCTGCAAGTCTGGGCACGCACGCTCGGACTGCCGGTGCACGCCGCAGATGCGTTCGACCCGGCCGTCGTCCCGGTCGATCACGCCCCGGTCCTCTGGCGCGCCACGCCGGCGACCGCTGCCGCAAGGGTCGGGGCTTCCGGCGTGCGCTGGGCGCTGGCCGTGGTGCTGGTGGCGCTGGCCGCGCACGGCATGTTCCTCGCATGGGACGGCTGGCGGCTGCGCACGCAGGTGCGTACGCTGGAGTCGGCGATGACCGCCCGCTTCCGCGACGCCTTTCCCGAGGCGGTGGCGGTGGCCGATCCAGCCGTGCAGATGCGGCGTCAGCTCGCGCAGACGCGCGCGGCGGCCGGGGTGGCCGATCCGGGCGATTTCCCCTCGTTGGTCGAGGCGGTGGCCGCTGCCCTCGACCCGGCCGACCGGGCACGCATCCGCGCGTTGGTGTACGAGGCCTCACGGCTGGAGGTTGCGTTCGAGCCCGGCGATGCGGCGATGCTGTCGCGGCTGGCCGCACGCCTGACCGAGGCTGGCCTGGAGGTACAGCGCGCGGCTGGCGCAGGCGTCCTGCGCGTGGCGGAGCGGCGCTGGTGAGCGCGCGTACGAGCACCGCTGCAGTACGGCCGGCGGCCGCACCGGGGCGCCCGGGATGGCGGCGACCGTGGCTGCTCGCGCTTGCCGCGGCCGCCGCGCTGATCGTCTATGGTGCATGGGCCCTGGATGCCGAGCGCGAGCGGGGGCGGCTGGAGGCCCGTCTGCCGGAGCTGCGCGCCGCCGCCACCACGGTGGACGCGCACGCCGACGAGGTCGCGCGCCTGCGTGCGCGCGTCGTGCCCGCCAGCGCGGACGACCTCGCGGCGCTGGTGCAGCGGCAGGCGCAGGCGGCTGGACTCGCGCGGGCTGCGGTGCAGGGTGACCGGGCGACGCCGGATCGCGTGCGGCTGGTTGCCGACGCGGCCGTCTTCCGCGACTGGCTGATGCTGGTGCAGGCGCTGCGTGAGCAGCGCGTGGCGCTCCTGCAGGCGCGGGTCGAGCGCCTGCCCGGGGGCGCCGTGCGCATCGAGGCGGTGCTGGTGCGCTCCGCTGCAACCCGCTGAAGCGCCGGGCGAGGGTTGCTGACCGTGGATCGCCTGCTGCTGCGCGCGGGCTGCGCCATCGTCGTGCTGGCGCTGGCCCTGGTCCTGCTCGCGCCGGCCACCTGGCTCGATCGCGCGCTGGCCACGCGTTCTGCCGGTCAGCTGCGGCTGCTGGAGGCGCGCGGTGGCCTCTGGCACGGCGCGGGCCGACTGCAGTGGCGCTCGCCCGCGGGTGTCCCGATCGCTTCCTGGCCAGTGCAATGGCGCGTACGCCCGCTGCCGGGCCTGCGCCCGGTGCTGGCGCTCGTCCTGCAGCTCGACGCGCGGGACGTCGCGGTCGAACTGGGCGTGGGCACGCTGACCGCAGCACCGTTCGAGCTGGCACTCCCGGCTGAAGCGCTGGTGGCGCTGTGGCCGCATACCGCGGCGCTCGCGTTGGCCGGGCGGCCGCGGCTCCAGGTGCAGGCGCTCGCGCACGAGCGCGGCGGCTGGCGGGTGCAGGCGAGTATCGACTGGTCCGAAGCGCGGTCGCGCCACCTGCCGGGTATCGTCCTCGGCGATTACCGGATCGAGGTCGATGCGCACGGTGGTTCGGCGCGTGCGCGGCTGGTCACGCGCGGAGGGGACCTCGAACTGGCGGGGGAGGCTGCGTGGCGGGAGGCGCGGCTGGAGCAGGCGTACCTGCGCGCGTCGGTGGCGCCGGGGGTGCGCGAGCAGTTGCTGCCGCTGCTGCGCGAGACGGGCGTCGAGCGCGCGCCTGGCATGTTCGAGTTCGCCCTGCCGGGATGCCCCGGATGCACCCCGGTGGCCCCGCTCGAAGCGGCGACGGCTGCCAGGCCATCGCGCTGAGCGCCCTCGGGGGCCTTCGCGCGGCCTTCTGGCCTGTCATATTGATCGAGTATGATCGTCCGCTTGATGTCGTCATGCTGGGTTGCAGCCGCGTCGCCGTCGAAGCGGTCACCCGTGCGAAAAATGCTCGCCTCGCGCCACCACCAGTCGCTGCTCGAGTACCGGCGCGCCCGCTATCTGAAGCTGGCGCTGTGTCTGGTCGTGGTTGCCACGGTCGCGTATCTCTGGATCGACCCGACGCCGCGCTACCCCAAGCACTACGGCGGCACCTGGCTTGGCTACACGCTGGGCACTATCGCCGCGCTGCTGATGCTGTGGCTGATGCTGCTGGGCATCCGCAAGCGTCGCTACGGCTCCAGACTCGGCACCGTGCAGGGCTGGACCTCCGCTCACGTGTACCTCGGCGGTGCCGTCCTGGTGGTTGCCACCCTGCACGCCGGCTTCGAACTGGGCTGGAACGTACATACGCTCGCCTGGGTACTGGTTCTGGCGGTATCGGCGAGCGGCGTGTACGGGGTGCTCGTCTACCTGCGTTACCCGGCGCTGGTGACCGCCAACCTCGGCGACGACACCATCGACACGCTCGTCCTGAAGGTCGGCGAGATCGACCGCGAGTGCGAGGCGCTGGCGATGAACCTGCCCGATGAGGTCAACGCGCTGGTGATGCGGGCGCGCCAGTCGCGCGTGGGCGGCGGGCTGCTGCGCGAGCTGCGCGGCGAGCGCGTGCGCTGCCCCACGCGCGAGGCCTGTACCCGGTTGCCCGCCGCACTCGCGCCGAAGCTCTCGACAGAGCAGGTACGACTGGGCGAGCGGCTGCTCGCGGCGATGGTGCGCAAGCGCGAACTGCTGGCGCGCGCGCGCCGCGACCTGCAGCTGCGCGCGGCGATGCGGGTATGGCTGTTGTTGCACGTGCCGCTGTCCTTCGGTGCCATCGCTGCGCTGATTGCGCACGTGGTGTCGGTGTTCTACTTCTGGTAGCCGGCGATGGAGACCCAGCTCACCTACGTCACCCCCGGACGACACGGCCAGCCGGTGCGTGTCGCGCGCCGTGTCGCCGGGGCGGTGCTGTTGGTGGGGCGCGGTACCGGCTGCCAGGTGCACCTGCCCGATCCGCGCGTGCTGCTCGAGCATGCGCGCATCACGGTATCGGGGGACGAGGCGACGATCGCCAGCCTCTCCGGCGAGCTCGAGGTCAACGGCCGGGTGGTCAATGCGCAGCGTATCGTGCCCGGCGACCGTATCGACATCGGGCCGTTTCGCATCACCGTCGATCCGCCGCCCGACGCCGCCGCGCTCGCGCTGCGTATCGAGCCCTCGTCGCGGCTGGCCGCCGACGCTGGCCGCGAGGCGCAGCAGGTGCTGCTGCCGCCGGCGAGATCGTGGCGCCGGACGCTGTCCTACCTGATGTTCTTCGGCATCCTGGTGCCGTTCCTGCTGCTGCCTGCCGCGCCCGACCTGTTCGGCCCCGGCGGGATCGCGGCGGCCTGGGTCGGTACGCCCTCGGCCGCCGACGCGCAGCGCTTGCGGGAGGGGGCGGATCGCATGCAGCAGTCATGGGACCCGGGCCCGCTCATGAACGCGCACCAGGCCGCGGCCTTCGAGTGCCGCGCCTGCCACGAGTTGCCGTTCGTACAGGTGCGTGACCGCGCCTGCCTCGAGTGCCACAAGGGCATCCGCGACCACGTGCCGCACCCTGAACTCACCGGCCCGGATGGAGAGCGCTTCGCTGCGACCCGCTGCGCCGAGTGCCATCGCGACCACAAGGGCCCGCAGGCGCAGCCGTTCTCGCAGGCGTTCTGTGCCGACTGCCATCGCGATATCCGCCGCACGGCCGGGCAGGCACAGTCGGGCAAGGTGGTCGACTTCGCGCGCGACCATCCGGAGTTCCGGCTGTCGCTGCTCGACCCGGGCGAGCCGCCGCAGGTGCGCCGCGTGCGCCTGAATGACGTCCCGCCGCCGCGCGAGCGCTCCAACCTGAAGTTCAACCACGAGATCCACCTTGATGCGAAAGGCATCCGCGGGCCGCAGCGGCGCGAGGTCCTCGAGTGCGCGAGCTGTCACGAACCGGAACGCGACGGGCGGCGCTTCGCGCCGGTCACCATGGAGCGACACTGCCAGTCCTGCCACGCCCTCACCTTCGAGCCGGGGGCGACGCGGCAGGTGCCGCACGGCAGGGTCGAGGCGATGCTGCCGATGCTGCGCGACTACTACGCGCGCCACCTCTACGCCGGCACGCTGACCGAGGAACGTGCGACGGCGCGCGCCCGGCCGGGCGCCGACTCCACGCCGCTGGAGCGTTCTGCGTCGCTTGGCTCGGCCGACCGCCGCGCCGAGCTGGCGCTGCGCGAGCTGTTCGAGACGCGCGCGGTGTGTTCCACATGCCACGAGGTGCTGCGCGCGCGCGATCCGGCTGGCGGGCCCACGCGCTGGGACGTCGCGCCTGTGCGGGTCACGCAGGCGTGGATGCCGTACTCAAGCTTCACGCATGCGAGCCATGCGACGGCCAAGTGCGGGGACTGCCACCAGGTCGAGCGCTCGCGCAGTGCCGCCGATGTGGCGATGCCTGGCGTGCGCGAATGCCGCGAGTGCCATGTGGGCGCGCGTGCGGAGAAGGGCAAGGTACGGTCCGAGTGCGCGCTGTGCCACGGTTTCCACGGCACCCGCGAGAGCGCGGCGGCAGAGGTGCTGGCGGCGCTGCGCGCGAAGGGAGTTCACCGATGAGTGCGACCGGTCTACGTCGGATGCTGTCTGTGCTGCTGTTTGTCCTGCTCGCCGGCTGTGGCGGCGGTGGCGGTGGTGACGGCGGCACGCCGGGTGCCTCCGGCGGCTGCACGGGCGGCTGCTTCGCCACGCCCACCGCATTGAGCACTGCCGAGGTCGGGCGCATCCTGAGCCAGGCGGTGGCCGAGGCGCAGGCGCGCGGCGCCAGCGCCACCATCGCCGTGGTCGACCGCGTGGGCAACGTGCTGGCAGTGTTCAGCATGGGCGGCGCGGCCGCCACGTTCAACATCTCCGGCGGGCGTGGCGTCTCCGGCGGGCTGGAAGGCGTGAACGTGCTGCCGGCGACCTTCGCTGCGATCAGCAAGGCACTCACCGGCGCCTACCTGTCATCCGAGGGCAATGCGTTCACCACCCGCACCGCCGGCCAGATCGTGCAGCAGAACTTCAACCCGGGCGAGACCGGCCAGCCGGGCGGCCCGCTGTTCGGCGTGCAGTTCTCGCAGCTGTCCTGCTCCGACCTGATGCGCCGGCAGGCCGACGGCAGCATCGGCCCCAAGCGCTCGCCGCTCGGGCTTGCCGCCGATCCCGGCGGCCTGCCGCTGTACAAGAACGGTACGGTGGTCGGTGGCATCGGCGTGATCGCCGATGGCACCTACGGCATCGACCTCGACATCAATGACGTCGACGCCGCCCTGGACGAGCTGATCGCGGTGGCTGGGTCGAGCGGCTTCGCCGCGCCGGCTGACCGGCGCGCCGACCGGATCACCGCTGACGGGCGCACCCTGCGCTTCGTCGACTCCGAGGCGCTGTTGTCCAACCCCGCCGCCGCGCCTGCCTTCGCCAGCATCAACGGCACCGCCGGCACGCTGGTGGCGGTGGCCGGCTACGCCGCCGCCGCGCTCGTGGCCGGCGAGGCCTACGGCACGCCGGCCTCTGGCTACCGGCCCGACACGCAGCCCGAGCTGGCGGCGCTGGGTGCCTATGTGCTGGTCGACGGCGCCAACGCCAATCGCTTCGCGCCGCGTGCCGGCACCGACGGGCTGCTCGCCCAGGCGGAGGTGGTCGCGCTGCTTGCCGAGGCGCTAAGGGTGGCCAACCGCACCCGCGCACAGATCCGCCGCCCGCTCGGCTCGCCGGCGCAGGTGACGATCTCGATCGTGGACACCGCCGGCGAGGTGCTCGGGCTGGTACGCACCGCCGATGCACCGGTATTCGGCACCGATGTGTCGCTGCAGAAGGCGCGCACCGCGCTGCTGTTCTCGCATCCGAACACCGCGACCGACCTTGCGGCGCTGCCCGATGCCGCCTATCTCGCGCCCAACCCGGCCTCGCCGATCGGGGCGTATGTCACGCAGTTGCGAGCCTTCGTTGCCAATCCGGCGGCGCTGTCCGACGGCGTCGCCTACAGCAACCGCGCGGTCGGCAACCTGGCTCGCCCGTTCTTCCCCGATGGGATCAACGGCTCGGCCAGCGGCCCGCTGTCGAAGCCGTTCGCGCAGTGGAGTCCGTTCACCGTCGGCCTGCAGCTCGACCTGTCTTTCAACAACATCGTCGCCGCGGCGACTGGCTCGGCCGTGGTCGGTTGTACCGGCCTGCCGCGCGCGCAGAACGGCATCCAGATCTTCCCCGGCAGCGTGCCCATCTACCGTGGCGCGGCGCTGGTAGGCGCGATCGGCATTTCCGGCGACGGCGTGGACCAGGACGACATGATCGCCTTCCTCGGCGTGGCCAATGCCGGCACTCGGCTCGCCACCGGCATCGGTAATGCGCCAGCGGGCATCCGCGCCGACACCATCGTCCCCGGCGCCGCCGGCACCCGCCTGCGCTACGTGCAGTGTCCGGTCGCCCCGTTCCTCGACACCAGTGCCACCAATGTCTGCGACGGCCTCTGAGCACGTGCGCCTTGCCGCTGCGGCTGCGTTGGCCGGGGCGGTGCTCGTTGCGCCGCCAGCCTGGACGCAGCCGCAGCCGCAGCCGCCGGCTGGCACCAGCGAGCGGGTGCGGGTGGAGCGCCCGACCCCGCTGCGCGAGCGACCTTCGGAGGACGCTCCCGAGACCGCGGGCTGGGCGCCTGGTGTGCCGGCGGTGGTGATGCAGCGGCAGGGCCGCTGGGCACAGGTACGGCTGCAGGACGGTCGCGCCACCCAGGGCTGGGTGTTTGCCGACGGCTTGCGGGTGGCAGCCACGCCTTCAGGGCCTGCGCCCGGTAGCCTCCGGGCAAAGGCTCCGGCGGCGGGCCCGCCCGCTACCGGCGAGGCGGCGCTGGTCGCGCTGCCCCCGGAGCTGCCTGGCGCGGTGGCTGTCGAGGTGCAGGCGATGCAGCCGGCGCTCCTGCGCGCCGGTGCCGGCGAGCGCTTCCGTGTACTGGACCGGTTGGTCGTGGGCGAGCCGCTGCAGGCGTCGCAGCGCGAAGGCAGTTGGGTGCAGGTCGAGCGCCAAGGCAAGGCGGCGACGCGCAGCCGCGGCTGGGTGGATGCGCGCGCGCTGGGGGTGACCTCGGCGGTGGCCGCGGCAGCGGCCCCGGTGCCGGCGGCACCGTTGCCAGCGCCCGAGGATGCGCCGTTCCTGCTGCAGGTGATGGTGCCGCTGCTCGCACTTCAGGCGCGTGCGGCCGATGACGCCGAGGTCGTGGCGCAGGTGGAGATCGGCGTGCTGCTGGTGGCTGACCGCCGCCTCGGCGACTGGTATCGCGTGCAGCGGGCCAACGGCGACCAGGCCTGGGTACGGCAGCGGCGCGAGGGCGCTGCGGACGTTCTGGCGGTGGACCGCCGGCGCAGCGGGCAGGCGCTGGAGCCGGTCGACCTCGGAGGGCCGCTCGAGCCAGCCGCCCCGGACGCGGCGTCCGCCGCCGGGCTGGCTGAGGCACTGCGCCCCGGTGTCGCGCCGGCGCAGGGTGGCCCAGACCTCCCGCCAGTGGCGCTCGCGCTCGAGCGGCGTCGCCCGACTGGTGGTGCCGGTGCGCTCGAACCGCGGCGCGCACTGATCGACCCGACGCAGGCTGCCCGCCCCGCGCCGTCGGCGCCGCGCGATTCGATCCCGGTGCGTGATCGCTGGCGCATCGTGCAGGCACTGGGCGTGCTGCCGTACAACCGATGGGATCCGTACAACCCGAACCCTCTGCGCGGCGACCTGCCGGTGTTCGAGGACCTGCTCGGGCCAGAGTGGTTCGTCAACGTGAGCGCGATCTCGGACTCGCTCTACGAGTCGCGCAGCCTGCCTGTGCCGGTCGGGTCGCAGTCCGCCCTGCGCCCCGGTGCGCTGGGCTCGTTTGGCAACGGCCGCCAGGCGACCTTCGCGCAGACCCTCATCCTCAACTTTGGCCTGATCAAGGGCAACACCGTGTTCCGGCCGCCCGACTACGAGTACCGGATCGTGCCGGTGGTCAACTTCAACCGCACGATGACCGAAGAGGTGCGGCTGACCAACATCGACCCGGTGAGCGGTCCGAACCGCAACGACGGCTTTGTCGGCTTCCAGGAGTTGTTCTTCGACAAGCACCTGCGCGACGTGTCCGAGCGCTACGACTTCGACAGCCTGCGCGTCGGCGTGCAGCCGTTCACCTCCGATTTCCGCGGTTTCCTGTTCGTCGACCAGCCGTTCGGGGTTCGCCTGTTCGGCACCCGCGACAATAACCAGTACCAGTACAACCTCGCGTGGTTCCGCCGCTTCGAGAAAGACACCAACAGCGGGTTGAACGACATCCTGCAGCGCCCCCGCGACGATGACGTGTTCGTGTTCAATCTTTACCGGCAGGACTTCCCGGTGCTTGGGGTGACCACCCAGGGGACCATCCTGCGCAACAGCAACCGCGAGGGATCGAACCCGCGCTTCTTCAACGGCAACGGCTTCCTCGAGCGGCCGGCGGTGTTCGGCTCGGGTCGGCCCTACGACTACGACGTTACCTGGCTGGGCCTCAACGCTGACGGCCACTACAACCGCTGGAACCTGTCCCTGTCGGGCTACCTGGCGAGCGGTAACGTGAGCCGCGGCCAGCTCTCAGGCCAGCCCGAGCGGGTCGAAGCACGGTTCGGCGCGGCCGAAGTCTCGCGCGACTTCTCCTGGATCCGGCTGCGCACCAGCGCGCTCTACGCCTCCGGCGACCGCAACCCTTTCGATGCGAAGGCGCAGGGCTTCGACGCGGTGCTGGAGAACCCGCTGTTCGCCGGCGCCGATACCAGCTACTGGATCCGCCAGGCGGTGCCGCTGGTGGGCGGGGGCGGTACCACGCTGTCGATGCGCAACGGCCTGCTTGCTTCGTTGCGCACCTCGCGCGAGCACGGCCAGGCGAACTTCACCAACCCCGGGCTGCGCCTGATCGGCATCGGTGCCGACGTGGACCTCACGCCGCAGGTGCGGCTGATCGGCAACCTCAACCGGCTCGCTTTCGACAACCTGTCGTCGCTGGCGACGCTGCGTAACCAGCGCCTGCATTCGAATATGATCGGCCACGATGCATCGGTGGCGGTGCAGTACCGGCCGCTGTTCATCCAGAACGTGGTGATCAACGTCTCGCTCGCGGTTCTGTTCCCTGGGGCTGGCCTGCGCGAGCTCTACGGCAATGCGCTCGACAGCCGGCAGTACTCGGCCATCGCCAACCTTATCCTCACCTATTGAGGCCGCCACGGTGCCCAATCACGTCCCTGCAGCGGTGAACCAGAGGCCAGGTGCCCGGCCTGCCGGGCTTGCATCGCGTATGGCTGCCCTGGCGCTGCTGTGGGTCGGCATCGCGGTGGCCCTGGCCGGCGGCGTGACCGCCTCGCAGGCTGCGGGCAGCCTCACCGCGCGTCCGACGGTGAGCCCTCCGGACATCATGTTCACCGGCGCGCCGCCCGCGCCGGCGAAGCAGTCCCATGCCGAGGCGTATTCCAAGTCCGCCGGCTGCGTGTCCTGCCACACCGCCACCGACCATGCGACCATGCATCGCAATCCGGCGGTGGCTCTTGGCTGCACCGACTGCCACGGCGGGGATGCGATGGTGCAGCGGCCGACAGGTTCGGACTACCGGGGTGACCGGATGCGCGACTACCGTGCAGCGCTCGATCGCGCTCACGTGATGCCGCGCTTTGCGAACGAGTGGAACTACCCGTCCTCGGCCACGCCCGAGCGCAGCTACACCCTGCTCAACCGCGAGAGCCCCGAGTTCATCCGCTTCACCAATCCGTCGGACTACCGGGTCGCGCGCGAAGCCTGCGGTGCCTGCCACCTGCCGATCATCCAGGCGGCCGAGCGCAGCCTGATGGCCACTGGCGCGATGCTGTGGAATGGTGCGGCCTACAACAACGGCGTCCTGCCGCCGGAGTTCGCGTTCAAGCGCGGCTTGTTCGGCGAGGCCTATACCCGCGACGGCATCGGCGCGACCATTGTCAACCCGGTCAAGCCCGATGCCTTCCTCCTCGCCAAGGGCGTGCTCGCGCAGCTGTTTCCGCTGCCGGCCTGGGAGACGATGCCCCCGGGCGACGTGTTCCGGGTGTTCGAGCGCGGCGGCCGGGTGATCCAGAGCCTGTTCCCGGAGATCGGACTGCCCAACGTGCTCGGCCGGCTGCAGACATTGGACGAGCCGGGGCGGCCGGATATCCGCCAGTCGGTGCGCGGCCCGGGTACCGGCCAGCGCATCGCGGTGCCGTTGATCAACATCACCAAGACGCGGTTGAACGACCCGTTCACCTGGTTCCTCGGCAGCAACGACCAGCCGGGCGATTACCGCTCCTCCGGCTGCGCGAGCTGCCACGTCGTTTACGCGAACGACCGCGAGCCGCGCCATTCCGGGCCCTACGCACAGCACGGCCACTCGGGCACCAGCGTAAGCGCCGATCCGACGATCCCGCGCGACCGCAGCGGCCACCCGCTGCGGCATGAGTTCACCCGCGCGATTCCGTCCTCGCAGTGCATGGTGTGCCACATGCACCAGCCGAACGTGTTCGTGAACAGTTTCTTCGGCTACACGATGTGGGACTACGAGGCCGATGCGCCGTTCATGTGGCCCGAGAAGCAGCGCCACCCGTCGCACACCGAACGCCGCCGCATCCTTGACCGCAACCCGGAGGGCGCGGCGGTACTCGGCAACTGGGGCTCGCTCGAGTTCCTGAAGCGGGTGTGGGACCTCAACCCGAAGCTGAAGGACACCCAGTTCGCCGACTACCACGGCCACGGCTGGAACTTCCGCGCGGTCTTCAAGCGCGACCGCAGGGGCAACCTGCTCGACAAGGACGGGCGCATCGTCGCCGACGACGACCCCAAGAAGTTCAGCAAGTCGGTACACATGTCCTCGATCCATCTCGACGTGGGCATGCACTGCGTGGACTGCCACTTCTCCCAGGACGCCCACGGCAACGGCCACATTTATGGCGAGGTCGCGGCGGCGATCGAGATCGAGTGCGCCGACTGCCACGGCACCGCAGACCGCTACCCGACGCTGTTCACCTCGGGCCCGGCGGCGCGCCCGGGCGGCAACAACCTCTCGCTGATGCGCGTGCCCGACGGGCGGGCGCGCTTCGAGTGGCGTGGCGGCCGGCTCTACCAGCGCTCCACCCTCACCCCCGGGCTGGAGTGGGAGATGTCGCTGGTGCGCGATACCGTCACCCCCGGGCACCGGAATTACAACGAGAAGGCGGCGCGGTCCAAGCTCACCGCGCGCGGCGCTTTCGACAGCTATCGCCAGTCCTGGGGGCCGGGCGTGCCCGCGCAGGAGCGTGCGCACGGCGACGACAAGATGGCCTGCCAGACCTGCCACACCTCGTGGACGACGAGTTGCTCGGGCTGCCACCTGCCGATCGAGGCGAACTGGAAGACCGATCGCCTCCACTACGAGGGTGGTGCGACGCGCAACTACGCCACCTATAACCCGCAGGTGGTGCGCGACGACGTGTTCCAGCTCGGCCGCCACGGCCCGGTCAAGCAGGGCAAGATCGTGCCGATCCGCTCCAGCTCGGCGCTGCTGCTGTCCTCGACCAACAGCAACCGCGAGCGCATCTACATCCAGCAGCCGCCCGTTTCCTCCGCCGGCTTCTCCAGCCAGGCGTTCGCGCCGCACTATGCGCACACCGAGCGCAAGACCGAGACCAAGACCTGCACCGATTGCCACCTGTCGGCCGCCAACGACAACAACGCCATCATGGCGCAGCTGCTGCTGCACGGCACTGGCTTCGTGAACTTCGTCGGCTTCAACGCGTGGGTCGGCAGCGAGCGCCATGTCGAGGCGGTGCAGGTCACCGAGTGGGAGGAGCCGCAGGCGGTGATCGGCAGCTACCTGCACCGCTACGCGTACCCGGACTGGTTCGCCGCGCACGACAATCGAGGCAGGCGCCTGCGCGAGGCGCACGACCAGCGCACCCGCGGCCGGGTGGAGTGCCTGCAAATGCGTGGCGAATACCTCTACGCGGCCGAGGGCCCGGGCGGCATGGTGGTGTACGACGTCGCCTCGATCGCGAACAAGGGCTTCTCGCAGCGCATCGTCAGCGCGCCGTTCTCGCCGCTCGGGCAGGACACGCGGGTGCGCTCGGCGGAGGCGACCTGCGTCGCGCTGCCCACCAACCAGCCGGTGGCCCCGTTCAAGAACCAGGGCGACCTGATGCGCCGGGTCAACCAGGAACAGCCGTTCCACCCGATCTACCACTACGCGTTCATCTCCGATGCGCGCGAGGGCCTGATCGTGGTCAACGTGGACACGCTGCAGGACGGCGAGCCGCGCAACAACTTCCTGCGCCGGGCACTTACCTGGGACGCGGGCGGTGCGCTGCGCGGCGCGCGGCATATCACGATGGGCGGCCACTACGCCTACGTCGCCGTCGAGCGCGGCATCGCGGTGGTCGACCTCGACGACCCGCTCAAGCCGCAACTGGTCACCGTGGTGCCGGTCGAAGGCGCACGCGCGGCGACGCTGCAGTTTCGCTACCTGTTCGTCGCCGCGCGCGATGGGCTGGTTGTGCTCGATGTCACCGATGTGAAGCGCCCGCGGCGCGTCGAGGGCGCCACCGTGCCGATGGCAGAGGCCAACCGCGTGTATGTCGCGCGCACCTACGCCTATGTCGCGGCCGGGCGCGAGGGGCTGGTGATCGTAGACGTCGAGAATCCGGAGCAGCCGCGGGTGGTCCAGCGCTTCACTGCCGGCGGTGTGTTGAACGACGCCCGCGACGTGGTGGTCGGCTCGACCAACGCGTCGCTGTTCGCATACGTCGCGGACGGGCGTAACGGGCTGAAGGTGGTGCAGCTCACTGCACCGGACACGCAGCCGAAGTTCTACGGCTTCAGCCCGGAGCCCAGGCCGCAGCTGATTGCCTGGCGGCCCACGCGCAGTCCTGCGCTTGCCCTGTCGCGCGGGCTGGAGCGCGACCGCGCGGTCGACGAGACTGGCGGGCAGGTGGCGGTGTTCGGCCGAATCGGCTCGCGCCCGCTCGACCTGGCCGAGCAGCGACGGCTCTACCTGCGCCCTGAAGGCGATCCGTGGCGCGTGCGCGACCAGGTCGATCGCACGCTGTTCCGGCGATGAGGTTCCCCGTGCGCATATTGCGTCGATCCGTCCCCGTACCATCGTCTACCACGGCACAGCCCGGCGCACAGGCGCTGCCTGCCGGCGCGCGCCGCAGCCGAGCGCTCGCCCTGGCGTTCGCCGCGGCTATCGTTGGCTGCATCGTGGCGGGTGCGCTGTGGGGTGGCCTGCCAGGGCCAGGCCGTGCAGTGGCAGCCGTCCCGGGCGTCGCCGCCCCGGCCCGCGGGCTCCCCCAGTACGCGGCCGAGCGCACGCTCGGCGTGGCCAGTTGCGCGAACAGCCTGTGTCACGGCTCGGCGGAGGCGTGGCCCGGCTCGAACGTGCTGCAGACCGAGTTCCATGTCTGGCAGCGCAGCGACCGCCACGCGCGCGCCTATCGCACGCTGCTCAGCGACAAGTCGCAGGCGATCGTCAAGCGGATGGGTCTGACTGAACCTGCGCACCGCGCTGCGGTATGCCTGGACTGCCACGCGCACAACGCGCCGGCGGCGCGCCGCGCACCGGAGTTCTCGATCACCGAGGGCGTGACCTGCGAGTCCTGCCACGGGCCGGCCGAGCGCTGGCTGCGGCGCCACGTCGAGAGCGGCGCGAGCCACCGCGACAACATCGCCCACGGGCTGTACCCGACCAGCAACGACATCGACCGCGCACGCCTGTGCGTGTCCTGTCACTTCGGCAACGCGCAGAAGCTGGTCACCCACAGGATCATGGCGGCCGGGCATCCGAGGATGAGCTTCGAGCTCGACACGTTCACCCTGCTCGGACCGGCGCATTTCCGCATCGACGCCGACTGGCGCGAGCGCAAGGGTACGTGGGACGGCGTGCGTGCCTGGGCGATCGGCCAGGCGGTGGCCTCGCAGGAGCAGCTGGCGATCTTCCTGCACCCGCAGCGCGGTCGCGACGGGTTGTTCCCGGAACTGGTGCTGTTCGACTGCCATGCGTGCCACCAGTCGATGCGCGGCAACCGCTACCTCGCGGCCCGGCTCAAGGCCGGCCCCGGGATCGTGCGACTGAACGACTCGAACCTGCTGATGCTGCGGCTGGTGGCGCGTCGCGTCGATGCCGACGCCGGGGCCGCGCTGGCGAAGCAGATCGACCGCCTGCACCAGGCGATCGCCGGCGCCGGCGACCCGATCGCGCAGGCGCGTGCCGTGTACGAGGCGATCGACGGCCTGTTGCCGCGCATCGCTGCCCACCGTTTCGCGGCCGCCGATCTGCAGGCGATGATGGAGGCCCTGGTGGCCGACGGGCTGGCCAGCCAGTACACCGACTACGCCGGTGCCGAACAGGCGGTGTTCGCGCTGCAGAGTCTTGGCGACTTCCTTGCGCGGCAGAAGGCGGTGGCGCCGGACCAGCTCGGGCCCGGGCTCAGGCGGCTGCTCGCGCTGGTGGCCGACGACGAGAAGTACCAGCCTGTCGCGTTCCAGGCCGGGCTGCGCGAGTTCGCGGCGACGCTGCAGGCGGCGCGCCGTGGGGGCGCGAAGTGAGCCCCCCCGTGTCGGTGAAGATCGCCGTCGTCGGCTCTGGCCCGGGCGGCCTGTCGTGCGCTGCGCGCGCCGCGCACCGCGGGGTGTCGCACGTGCTGCTCGAATCCGAGTCGCATCTCTCGCACACCATCTTCCGCTACCAGAAAGGCAAGCACGTGATGGCCGAGCCGGCCATCCTGCCGTTGCGCAGCGACCTGTCGTTCGCTGCCGGGAAGCGCGAGCGCATCCTGCAGACCTGGGATGAGCAGGTGGCGACGCTTGGGGTCGTGGTGCGCCATCGCGCCACCGTGGTCTCGATCACCGGCAGCCGCGGCGCGTTCGTGCTCGGCATCGAGGGCCAGGAGCCGGTGCACGCCGAGCATGTGGTGCTGGCAATCGGCCTGCAGGGCAACCTGCGGCGGCTGGGCGTGCCAGGCGAGGACCTCGAGCGCGTGCAGTACCAGCTCGACGATCCCGGCGCCCATGTCGGCGAGACCATCGTGGTGGTCGGCGCCGGTGATGCGGCGATCGAGAACGCGCTGGCACTGGCCAATGGCAACCGGGTGGTACTGCTAAACCGCAACGAGGAGTTCACGCGTTGCAAGCAGGGCAACCTAGACCTGGTCACCAGCGCGATCCGCGACGGCGTGATCGAGTGTCGCTTCAGCACCCGGCCCGAGGCGGTCGAGGCGGTGGATGCCGGTGCGCTGCGCGTACGGGTGCAGACGCGCGACGGCTCGGACAGCATCGATTGCGACCGGGTGATCGCCCGGCTGGGCGCAACGCCTCCGCGCCGCCTCGTCGAAAGCTTCGGCGTCACCTTTCCGAACGACGACCCGAACGCGGTGCCCGAACTGTCTCCGACCTACGAGTCCAACGTGCCCGGCCTGTATATCGTCGGTGCCCTGGGGGGCTACCCGCTGATCAAGCAGGCGATGAACCAGGGCTACGAGGTGGTCGAGTCGATCCTGGGCTTTCCGGTGGAACCCGCCGACGAGCCGCTGCTCAAGCGACGCCTGGCGGGCTGGCACGCGGCGACGGATGTTGCCGGAGCGCTCGCGCGCATCCAGCGCACCGTGCCGGTGTTCTCCGGGCTGTCCACGCTGCAACTGCGCGAGGTGCTGCTGGAGAGCGAGATGCAGCAGCCTGCCGCCGGCGCGGTGGTGTTCGCCAAGGGCGACTACTCCAATTCGTTCTTCGTCATCGTCGCAGGCGAGGTGCTGATCGAGGTGCTGGACAAGGAAGGCAAGCGCAGCGACGTGCGCCTGCGTACCGGCGAGTTCTTCGGCGAGATGGGGCTGGTGTCGGGCCGCCGGCGCGCGAGCACGGTGCGTGCGGGCCCGGGTTGCGTGCTGCTCGAGACGCCGCGGCGCACGATGCTCAAGCTGATCGGCAGCGTGGAGTCGGTGCGCCGGCGCGTCGACGAGGTGTTCCTCAAGCGCGCGGTGCGCGCGAATATCGCCCCGTGGATCAGCGCGGCCGACCTCGACGAGATGGTGGCCAATGCGCGCATCAGCGTGTTCAATGCCGGCGAGGTGCTGTTCCACGAAGGCGACAAGGCCGATGGGCTGCACCTGATCCGCCGCGGCTCGGTGACGGTGTCGCGCACCCTGGGCGGGCGCGAGGTGGTGCTGTCGTATGTCGCTGCCGGGAACTACGTGGGCGAGATGGCGCTGCTGTCCGACGCGCCGCGATCGGCGACCGTGCGCGCGGCGGTGTCCACCGAGAGCATCGTCTTGGATGCGCGCACGTTCAACGAAGTGCTGATGCGCAACAACACGCTGCGTGGGAGCGTCGAGGCGCGCGTGCTCGAGCGCATCGCCGCCAATGCAGCGCGCGAGAGCGAGCCGGACCCGGGCAACCTGATCAGCTTCCTGATGAAGCAGGGGGTCGGCGAGGCCACCGACGTGCTGCTGATCGACGAGAGCCTGTGCATCCGCTGCGACAACTGCGAGAAGGCCTGCGCGGATACCCACGACGGCAATTCGCGGCTCGACCGCGAGGCCGGGCCCACCTTCGCCAGCATTCACGTGCCCACGTCCTGCCGCCATTGCGAGAACCCGCACTGCATGAAGGACTGCCCGCCGGACGCGATCCAGCGCAGCCCCGAAGGCGAGGTAACGATCCTCGACACCTGCATCGGTTGCGGCAACTGCGAGAAGAACTGCCCGTACGGCGTGATCCAGCTGGTGCCGGTGGTGGAGAAGCGGCGCCGGCCGAGCCTGCTTTCCTGGCTGCTCACCGGCCTGACCGACGAGCCAGGGTGCGAGACGCTGGCTGCGGCGAAGGATGGGGCCAAGCATGCGGTGAAGTGCGACATGTGCACCGACCTGCGCGGCGGGCCGGCCTGCGTGCGCGCCTGCCCCACCGGCGCGGCGATCCGGGTGACGCCGGAGAAGTTCCTCGACTACGCGCGACGCTGAGTTCGCGGCGCGCACTGGGCGCCCGCGTTGCTCCGTCGGGCGACCTACCCGACCCCCGACAGTTCCTCCACCCCACCTGTCCCCAGCAACGGGCGCAGGTAGCGCCCGGTCACGCTCGCCGGATCGGCCGCGATCGTCTCCGGCGTGCCCTCGGCGATGATGCGTCCACCGCCCGAGCCGCCTTCCGGTCCGAGGTCTACCACCCAGTCGGCCGTCTTGATCACGTCGAGGTTGTGCTCGATCACGACCACCGTGTTGCCATGGTTGCGCAGCCGGTGCAGGACCTTGAGCAGCAGGTCGACATCATGGAAGTGCAGGCCGGTGGTCGGCTCGTCGAGGATGTACAGCGTGCGCCCTGTGTCGCGCTTGGACAGTTCGAGGGCCAGCTTCACCCGCTGCGCCTCGCCGCCTGACAGCGTGGTCGCGCTCTGGCCGAGGCCGATGTAGCCCAGGCCGACGTCGGCCAGGGTGCGCAGCTTGCGCGCGATCATCGGTACCGCGCTGAAGAAGGCTGCCGCCTGCTCGACGGTCATCGCCAGCACGTCGCTGACGGTGGCGCCCTTGTAGCGGATCTCGAGCGTCTCGCGGTTGTATCGGCTGCCATGGCAGACGTCGCAGGGCACGTAGATATCGGCCAGGAAGTGCATCTCCACCCTGATCACGCCATCGCCCTGGCAGGCCTCGCAGCGGCCGCCCTTCACGTTGAAGGAAAAGCGGCCCGGACCGTAGCCGCGTGCGCGCGATTCCGGCACTCCCGCGAACAGGTCGCGGATCGGTGCGAACAGGCCGGTATAGGTGGCCGGGTTCGAGCGCGGCGTGCGCCCGATCGGGCTCTGGTCGACGTTCACCACCTTGTCGAACAGGTGCAGGCCGTCGATCGTCTCGAACGGTGCAGGCTCGGTACCGGTGCCCGGCGGCAGGTGGTTCACATGCTGGTTGACCGCCGGGTAGAGCGTGTCGTTGACCAGAGTCGATTTGCCCGATCCGGAGACCCCGGTGACGCAGATGAACAGCCCGGCTGGCAGCCTCAGTGTCACCTCGCACAGGTTGTTGCCGCGTGCGCCCGACAGCGTCAGCCACTGGCCGCGCTGTGGCGGGTTGCGCCGTCGCGGCACTGCGATCGAACGCCTGCCGGAGAGGTAGAGGCCGGTGACCGACGCCGGGTTCGCCGTGACCTGGGCGGGCGTTCCCTCGGCGACCACCACGCCACCGTGCACGCCGGCGCCCGGCCCCATGTCGACCACGTGGTCCGCGGCCAGGATCGCATCCTGGTCATGCTCGACGACGATCACCGAGTTGCCGATGTCGCGCAGGTGGGCAAGGGTGCCGAGCAGCCGGGCGTTGTCGCGCTGGTGCAGGCCGATCGACGGCTCGTCGAGCACGTACATCACCCCGGTCAGCCCCGAGCCCACCTGGCTGGCCAGGCGGATGCGCTGTGCCTCGCCGCCGGACAGCGTATCGGCCGAGCGGTCGAGCGACAGGTAGTCGAGCCCGACGTTGACCAGGAAGCCCAGCCGGTTGCCGATTTCGCGCGTGATGCGTTCGGCGATCGCCTGGCGCGCACCTTCGAGTTGCAGTGTGTCGAAGAAGGACACCGCCTCGCGCAGCGGCATGTGGCCTATCTCGTAGATCGCACGCTCGGCGATGCGCACGCAGCGCGCCTCCTTGCGCAGCCGGGTGCCCGAGCAGTCGGGACAGGCGCGCACGCTCTGGTACTGCGCGAGTTCGTCGCGCACCACTGGCGATTCGGTCTCGCGGTACCGGCGTTCCAGGTTCGGTACGATGCCCTCGAAGGTATGTTCACGATGCTGCTTCGCGCCCTTCTCGGCCGGGTAGTGGAAGCGGATGACCTCGGTGCCCGAACCGGACAGGATCTTCGTGCGCACTGCCTCGGGCAGCGAGTCGAACGGCGCCTCCAGGTCGAAGCCGTAGTGCTTCGCCAGGCTCTGCAGCATCTGGAAGAAGAATGCGTTGCGCCGGTCCCAGCCCTTGATCGCGCCCGAAGCCAGCGACAGTTCCGGGAACGCGACCACCCGCCGCGGATCGAAGAACGACTCGGTGCCCAGGCCGGTGCAGCGTGTGCAGGCTCCGGCCGGATTGTTGAACGAGAACAGCCGCGGTTCCAGTTCCGGGATCGACCAGCCGCAGACCGGGCATGCGAAGCGCGACGAGAACAGGTGGGTGCGGCCGGAATCGATCTCGAGCGCGATCGCCCGGCCATCGGCATGGCGCAGCGCCATCTCGAACGACTCGGCGAGGCGCTGGCGCTGGTCGTCGCGCACCTTGAGCCGGTCCACGACGATGTCGACGCTGTGCTTGCGGTTCTTCGCCAGCTTCGGCGCTTCGTCGATGTCGAACACCTCGCCGTCGATGCGCACGCGCACGAATCCCTGCGCCTGCAGTTCCGACAGGAGTTCGCGCTGCTCGCCCTTGCGGTCGGCCAGCAGCGGCGCGAGGATCATCAGCCCGGTCTCCGCCGGCAGGGCCAGGACATGGTCGACCATCTGGGCGACGCTCAGTGCCGCCAGCGGCTGGTCGTGGTCCGGGCAGAACGGCTGGCCGACGCGGGCATAGAGCAGGCGCAGGTAGTCGTGGATCTCGGTGATGGTGCCGACCGTCGAGCGCGGGTTGTGGCTGCCCGACTTCTGCTCGATCGAGATGGCTGGCGACAGGCCTTCGATCAGGTCGACGTCCGGCTTCTCCATCACCTGCAGGAACTGGCGTGCATAGGCCGACAGCGACTCGACGTAGCGGCGCTGCCCTTCTGCATACAGCGTGTCGAACGCGAGCGACGACTTGCCTGACCCGGACAGCCCGGTGATCACGACCAGCCGGTTGCGGGGCAGGTCGAGGTTCACGTTCTTCAGGTTGTGCGTGCGCGCGCCGCGGATGCGGATGAAGTCGCCACGCTGCTCCCGGTCGGGGGTTTTGTGTTCCGTTTCGCCTGCCATGCCCGCCCTGCCAGCCACGCCGTGTAAAAAAGGCAACCTGTTACTATAACCGAGACACCTGTCCACAAGTCCCCAGTGACCGTTCCCGTCCAGCCTGCCGCCGCGGCGCCCCGTCGATGAACGCCCTCGAATGGCGCGCAAGCCTCGCGCTGTCCGCCCTCTACGGGCTGCGCATGCTCGGGCTGTTCATCATCCTGCCGGTGTTCGCCGTGTACGCGGACCGCCTGTCCGGCGGCGACAACCGTTTCCTGATCGGCATTGCGATCGGCATCTACGGGCTGACCCAGGCCCTGCTGCAGGTTCCGTTCGGCTGGGCCTCCGACCGCTTCGGACGCAAGACGGTCATCTACTTCGGCCTGGCGCTGTTCGCGCTGGGCAGTTTCGTCGCCGCCTCGGCCAGCGACATCTGGATAGTGATCCTCGGGCGAATGCTGCAGGGCGCTGGCGCGATCTCGGCGGTGGTGATCGCCCTCACCGCCGACCTCACCCGCGACAGCCAGCGCTCGAAGGCCATGGCGATCATCGGCTCCACCATCGGCATCGCGTTCGCGGTGTCGCTGATCTCGGGCCCGCCGCTCAACGCCGCGATCGGCGTGGGCGGCATCTTCGCGATGACCGGCGTGCTGGCCCTGCTTGCCATCGGCGTGGTGCGCTGGCTGGTGCCGGAACCGCCAGCACCGGGGGAAGGCCGGGCGGCAGCGGGCGACGGCGACCGGCGGCCGGTGCGCGGCCGCTTCCGTGCCGATCTGGCCGCGGTGCTGGCCGAACCGGAGCTGCGCCGCCTGAACTTCGGCGTGCTTGTGCTGCATGCGCTGCTGACCGCGCTGTTCCTGGTGGTGCCGGTGTCCCTGCGCGACGCCGGGATGCCGGTGGCCGACCACTGGCATGTCTACTGGCCGGCGATGCTCGCGAGCTTTGCGGTCCTGGTGCCGGCGATCGGCTATGCCGAGGGCCGGCACCGCCTGAAGCAGGTGTTCCTGGCCTGCATCGTGCTGACGCTGGGTGCGTTCGGTGCCTTCCTGCTGACCCTCGATTCGGTCGTCGGCACCGGCGCCGCGCTGGCGGCTTTCTTCATCGCATTCAACGTGCTGGAGGCGCTGCTGCCCTCCCTCGTCTCTCGACTCGCGCCGCGCCACTTGCGCGGCACTGCGATCGGGGTATACAGCAGTATCCAGTTTCTCGGGATCTTTCTCGGCGGCGCGGTCGGCGGCATCCTTGCGCAGACTGCCGGTCTGGCCGCCGTGCTCTGGTTCTGCGTGCTGCTGACGGTGGCCTGGCTGGCCATCGCGGCCGACATGCGCTCACCGGGCCGGCCCGGCGATGCGCCGGCGGCAGGCGACACCGGGAACGCCCATCCATCCAAGGCTTGAGTACCAAGCACCACGCCCGTAGCGGAGGTATCGAATGGCATCTGTGAACAAGGTCATCCTGGTCGGCAACCTCGGTCGCGACCCTGAAGTGCGCTACATGCCCGACGGCAATGCGCTGTGCAACCTGAACCTGGCCACGACTTATTCGTGGAAGGACAAGGCGTCCGGCGACAAGAAGGAAGAGACCGAGTGGCATCGGGTCACGCTGCGCAACCGGCTGGCCGAGATTGCGGGCGAATACCTGAAGAAGGGTTCGCCGGTCTACGTCGAGGGCCGCCTGCGCACCCGCAAGTGGACCGACAAGGAGAACATCGAGCGCTACACGACCGAGATCGTCGCCGACAGCATGCAACTGCTGGGCAGCCGCGGCGGTGCCGGCGCACCCGGCGCTGACCGCATGGGTGGCGGCGATTCGATGGGCGATGGCGATTCGCCGCGCTCGTCCGGCGGCGGCGCAGCCCGCGGCAAGCCGGCGCCGGCAGCCGCCAAGGGCGGCGGCCCGGGTTTCGACGATTTCGAGGACGATATTCCGTTCTGATCCCGGAGGACAGCGCAATGCAACCGACCCGCGCAGCAAAGCATGGCAGGCGGTCCTGGACCGCGGCGGGCCTGCCATTGGTGGCCGCGCTGGCGGTCGTTGCACCCCAGGCGATCGCGCAGGCCCAGCCACGCAGTGGCGACGGTTATCCGAGCCGGCCGATCCGGATGATCGTCGACTTCTCCGCCGGCGGCCTGTCCGACCAGTTGGTGCGGGCGGTGGCGCCGAAGATGAGCGAGGCGCTCGGCCAGCCGATGGTGATGGACAACCGGCCCGGAGCGGCCGGAGCGCTGGCCTACAGCATCGCCGCCAAGGCGGTGCCGGATGGCCACACCCTGGTCACGCTGTCCACCGGGTTCTCGCTGAACCTGAACCTGGGGGTGAAGCTGCCTTTCGATACCGATCGCGATTTCATCCCGATCGGCATGATCGGCACCACGCCCAATGTGCTGGTCACCGGCAGCAAGGGCGCGAAGACCGTCGCCGAACTGGTGGCGACGGTGCGCTCGAAGCCGGGCGCGACCAATGCCGCATCGACCGGCATCGGCTCCACGCCGCACCTGACCCTCGAGCTGTTCAAGAGCGTGGCGAAGATCGATCCGACCCATGTGCCGTTCAACGGCAGTGGTCCGGCGATCGCCGACATGCTGGGCGGCCGACTCGACTTCATGTTCGTGAACATGCCGGCCAGCCTCGGACACATCAAGGGCGGGCGCATCCAGGCGCTGGCGGTAGGCAGCGAGAAGCGTTCGCCGCAACTGCCCGACGTGCCGACGATGGAAGAGTCGGGCTACAAGGGTTTCCGCTCCACCAGCTGGGCCGGCATCGGCGGGCCCGCCGGCCTGCCGAAGGCCGTGGTGGCGAGGCTCAGCAAGGAAACGATCGCCGCGGTCGAGTCGCCGGAGGTCCGTGAACGGATCACTGCCGCTGGCGGCGAGGCCCGATCGTCGACGCCGGAGCAGTTCAGCGCGTTCATCAAGGACGAGATCGTTCGCTGGGGCCGCGTGATCAAGGCTGCCGGGGTGCGTGTCGACCGCTGAGTGGAGAGGGCGCAGCAGCGCCAGATGGAGGAACGATGATCGAACCGATTCGACGCAGAAGGATGTTCAGCCTGGCCCTCGGTCTGTTGCCGGGACTGGCGCCATTCCCGGCCAGCCTGGCGAGGGCGGCGGCGCCGTTGCAACCGATCGAGGCAATCGTCTTCGCGGGTGCCAACGCGATGCCGTCGTACGTGGCCCAGGACAAGGGCTTCTTCGCGCGCGAGGGGCTGGCGGTGAACCTCACGGCGACGCCCAACTCCGGTTTCCAGATCAGCAGCCTGGTGTCCGGCAAGTTCCAGATCGCCAGCACCGCCATCGACAACCTGATCGCCTACCAGGAAGGGCAGGGCACGGCGAAGCTCGATCGCGAGCCGGACATGGTGGCCATCATGGGCATCTCTTCGGCCGAACTGTCGATGTTCGCGGTCCCCGGCGTGCGCTCGATCGCCGACCTCAAGGGCCGCGACCTGGCGCTCGACTCGCTGACCACCGGATATGCGTTCGTGCTGCGCTACCTGCTCGAGAAAGGCGGCCTCGGTCCGGATGACGTGCGCTTCGTCGCGGTGGGCAACTCGCGCGCCCGGCTGCAGTCACTGCGCGACGGCAAGTTCGCGGCGGCGCTGATCACGGAGCCGTTCACCGGCGTGGCCCGGCAGGAAGGGTTCACGCTGCTGGGCGAGGGCGTGTCCGCGCTGGGTGGCTACCAGGCCAACGTGCGCATCGTCAACCGTGCCTGGGCGAACGAGAATCCGAAGGCGGTGGTCGGCTACATCCGCGCGCTGCGTTCGGCGATCGACTGGATCTACGATCCTGCGAACCGGGACGAAGCGGTGCGCATCCTCGCTGCGCGGGTCAAGGTGGACGAAGCGGCCGCGCGCGGTGCCGTCGAAGGCATGACCCGGGGACAGTCCGCGCTCCAGCGCAACGGCGAGATGGATCTGCAGGGCCTTCGCAACGTGATCATGCTGCGCGAGCGCTATGGCGTGCCGCAGAAGAAGATGGGGCCACCGTCGAAGTACTACGACCCGACCTGGTACGACCTGGCGCGCGCCAGGCGGTGAGCGCAGGGCTCAGCGGGGCGGCGGCTGGTCGCGGAACTGCAGGGTGTAGCCGGCGAGCAGGGTCTCCAGCAGGAAGCCGACCAGCGCGAGCACGAAGCAGACGACGCCGGACAGGAAGGTGACCGACACCAGCGGGCTCACCCTCGAGGTGGTCGTCTCGCCGAGGAACAGCGACAGCACGGTCGCGCCGATCATCATCGCCGCCAGCGCCAGCAGTCCGACCGACGCATTGACGACCCGGCCGCGTACCTTCAGCCGGCGCAGTTCAAGGTAGGTCGCCTCCACCGCCGGCTGGTCGACCAGCCGGCCTTCGTGGACGCGTTCTTCCAGGCTGCGTGCACGGTCGATGATGCGACCGAGGCGCGTGGCAAGCGCGCCGATCAGTCCGGCGATGGCGGTCAGCATGAACACCGGTGCGACGGCGAGCTGGATCGCGTGCGAGATGCCGTCGGTGATCATCGGTAGTCTGCGGGCGAGCCTGTCATGGCACCCAACGTACGCCTATTTCTGCGCTGGTGCCATCGGTGGATTCGGCGTCGACGTGCGCAGCGCCTGCAGCACCCGCAGGCCGGCGCGTCCGTCCTGGGCGAGCCCGGCCGAGGCCTGGAACGCGCGGATGGCGGTTCGCGTGCGCGCGCCGACGATGCCGTCTGGCGTGCCCACGTCGAAGCCCCGGTCGAGCAGTCGCTGCTGCACCTCGCGCCGCTGCGCGCGGCCGATGCCGGGATCGTCGGTCGGCCAGGGCGTCTGGAAGGTGCCCGCGCCGCGCAGCCGGTCGGCCAGATGGGCGATCGCCAGCGCATACGATTCCGCTGCGTTGTAGGCGAAGATCGCATCGAAGTTGCGCAACACGATGAACGCCGGACCCTTCGCGCCCGAGGGCAGCAGCAGGCCGGCCGGGCCGTTGCCGGCGAGCGGGCTGCCATCGACCTGGCGGATGCCCAGCTCGTTCCACTGGGCGATCGACTGTTTCGTGCGGCGCCCGGAGGGGCCACCGTAGTTCGCCGGCAGGCGCACTTCGTAGCCCCAGGGCTGTCCGGTGATCCAGCCGGCACGCTTCAGGTAGTTCGCGGTCGAGCCCAGTGCGTCGGGCACCGAGGCGACGATGTCGCGCCGGCCGTCGCCGTCGAAATCGATCGCCAGCCGCTGGTAGGTCGACGGCATGAACTGCGTCTGCCCGAACGCGCCCGCCCAGGAGCCGACCAGCGCCTCTGCGGGGATGTCGCCGCTCTGCAGGATGCGCAACGTCGCCAGCAGCTCGCCCCGGAAGAATGCCTGGCGCCGGCTCGAGCACGAGAGCGTCGCCAGCGAACGCACGAGTTCGCGCTTGCCCATGATGCGACCGTAGTCGGACTCCACGCCCCAGACGGCGGCGATCACGAACCGGTCGACGCCGAACTTCTCTTCCGCCTGGGCCAGCACCGCCGCCCATTTCTCCATCAGCGCGCGCCCGTCGGCCACGCGCTCGTCGTCGACCAGCCCCGAGAGGTAGTCCCAGATCGGGATGGTGAACTCTGGCTGGTTGTCGAACGCCTTCAGGATGTCCGCGTCCGGCTCGACGCCGGCGAAGGCGGTGTCGAACACCTGCGCGCTCACCCCTTTGCTGGTGGCGATCGTGCGCAGCTCCTTCACGCAGGACAGCCATTCGTTGGCGGACGCCGGCGCAGCCGACAGCAGCAATGCCAGCACGAGCAGCGCCGGCCGGGACAGCGGGGCAGTGGCCCGGGAGGATCGGCTCATGGTTTGCATCGTTCGACCGTCAGAACCCCTTGGGCAGCACGTCGCCGAACTTCTCGCGGATGCGTGCGTCCAGCCCCGGGCTGGAGCGTGCCACCGCCGGGAAGGTCGCGCGCTTGATCCACGGCCGGCAGGCATCGATGACCATGCGCGAGTTGAGCACCGGCTCTTCCGCCGGATAGGACATCGGGTCCAGGCGCGTGCTCCAGCAGCCCTTCAGGATCTCGACGTCCTCGCGCGGGTCGACCCGGGTGCACATCGCCCAGACCACCTCGTCCATGTTGGCCGGGTTGATGTCGTCGTCCACCACGACCACGTAGCGGTTGCAGTAGGCGGCGGCATGCACCTGGCCTGCGACCAGCCCGACCTGCTTCGAGTGGCCGGGATACATCTGCTTCACCGCCACCGTGAGCCAGTAGCGTCCGCCGCCGGCCTCGTGCGACCAGACCCCGGTGACCCCGGGGATGCCGGCGCCCTCGAGCTGGCGCCACACCGCCCCTGCGCGGAAGTGGCCGCGGTAGTAGCTGTCGTCGTTCGGCGGTACCGCCGGCACCACGCCCAGCAGCACCGGGTCGTTTCGATGCAGCATCGACTCGACCCGGATCACCGGCTGCGGCGACTTGCCGCTGCAGTAGTAGCCGGTCCATTCGCCGAGCGGGCCTTCGTCGATCCGGTCATCCGGCGACACGAAGCCTTCGTAGGCGATCTCGGCATGTGCCGGGATCGGCAACCCGGTGATCGGGCCCTCGATCACCTGCACCGGTTCACCGATCAGCGCTCCGGCTGCCTCGTACTCGTTCTTGCCGTACGGGATCTCCAGGCCGGCGACCATGAACAGTGCCGGATGCACGCCGACCACCACCGCGATCGGGCAGCGCTCGCCGCGCGCGAAGTACTTCTGCATCAGCAGGTCGCCGTGCTTGCCCTTCGAGCACATCACGGTGGCGATGGCCTTGTCGAATACCTGCCCACGGTATGCGCCGTAGTTGATCCAGCCCGAGTCCGGATCCTTCATGATCACCATGCAGCCGGTGCCGATGTACGGGCCGCCGTCGTCCTCGTGCCACTTGGGCGTCGGGATCTTCAGCAGGTCGATGTCCTTGCCGTAGAGCACGTTCTCGAGCACTTTGCCGGTCTTCACGACCTCGGGCTTGTGCGTGTTCGCGCCGCCGATGTAGTTGCGCCAGTAGCGCACCAGGTCCATCTCGGTGGAATCGTCGGGCAGGCCGAGCGTCATCGCGATGCGGCGCACCGAGGTCAGCACGTTGGCCAGCACGCGGTAGCCGCGCGGATAGCCCGGCACGTCGTCGAACAGCAGCGCCTGGCGACCCATCTTGCGCTGGTAGATGTCGACGATGCCGCCGATCTCTTCCATCCGCTCGGCGCCGCTCACATGCTGCAGTTCGCCCGCGGCTTCCATGCGTGCGAGCCAGCTCCGGAGGTCCTGGTTTTCCATCGACATCTCTCCCGTGACGTTCGTGGCGGTGCAGCGCCGAGGATAGCGCCGTGCCGAGCCCGGCGGCGCAGTGCTACGCCTGGATCGATCTGTTTGCTTTGTGAGAACGGTATCAGAAATTAGACACCGGTTCGACACCTCCCGGGGAGCGCGATGACCAGGCCGCCCCGGGTTGTCCCTGGCATGGGCGACCCGTACCTTCACCGTCTTCACCGGCACCGGCGGATGCGCGATCAGGCTGCCGGAGCGGCGCATGCAATCGAGTACCATCGGCGCGACCTGCAACAGTGCTCTGCTCGATGGCCATTCGATTCGACGACATCGGAAACCGGCTGCGTGCCTTCCGCCTCGGCTCCGGGCTGTCGGCCGACGAGATCGCGCGCCGGCTCGAGATCTCGCGCGCGGCGCTCTATCGCTTCGAGAAGGGCGAACTGGCAAAGATCGAGACGCTCGGCCGGTTGTCGGAACTGCTCGGCGTGTCGGTGCCGACGCTGCTCGGCGTCGGCGTCGAGTACATTGCCTCGGCCGTGGCCTACTTCGAGCGGCTGCGCCAGAACGAAGAGACCGCCGAGCAGATCATCGTGCTGGCCGGGCCGATCTCCTACCTGCTCGCGTCGGACGCTTTCGACGCCACACTCGCCGAGGTGCTGACCGAGAGCATCCCGGCCGACCTGCCCGGCCGGGAGCGGGCGATCGCCGAGGTCGGCGAGATCATGGCGATCCTGCATGCGCGCAAGGCTCAGTACCAGCGGCGCCAACCGGCGGTGGTCAACCTGATCTCGGCGAGCGAGATCGAACGCTTCCTGCACAACGGCCTGGTCGGCCGCCTCGACCTCGACGAGGCGGTCCGTGCCGAGCGCCGCGCCCAGGCGGTGCGAGAGGTCACGCGCTTCGCGAAGCTGACCGAGGAGCAGCCGATCGGCATCCAGATAGGCATCGTGCCCGACACGCTGCCGCATGCCAGCTTCCAGATCCTGCGCCAGCCGGACCGGCAGGTGCTGGTGCTGTCGCCGTTCCGCCTGGGCGAACAGCCGAACGTGCGCATCGGCGTGGCGATGATCACCTCCGCGCCCGAGGCCCTGGCCCTGCACCAGAAGGCGGCCGAGGAAATGTGGAGCCGGGCGCTGAAGGGGGCTGCCGCCGCGAAGTTCCTGCGCGGGCTGATCGCGAAGCACCGCTGACCGGGCGTCACGAACCGTCTCTTTTTTTGGAAAAGCCTTGCTTTTTGGACATGCGCCTCGTCTAATTCGGGGTCCGCGAGAAACTCGTCTCTGACCCGAATTTCTTTTCGAAGAAATGCGGGTCAGAGACGAGTTTCGACACGCGTTCACCCACCGCGCCCCAGGAGGACAGTCGATGTCACAAGGTATGTTTGCCACCGCCGCCGTGAAGGTGGGCGAACCCGGGACCGGCCATTCGCCGCCGCAGTGCCCGGCCGAGGAATCGATCGTCCCAGTCGTCGCGCACGAGTGGGTGAACGAGGAATACAAGCACCTGGTGGTGAAGGCCACGCCGAAGGCGCTCGCCGCCCAGCCCGGCCAGTTCTTCCACCTGCTGTGCCCGTCGCCGGACGAGGGTGAGCTGTGGTTCCGCCGCCCGCAGTCGGTGTACCGCATCCAGCGCTCCAGCGGCCGCCTCGAGTTCCTCTACAAGGTCGTCGGCCGCGGCACCAAGGGTCTGGCGACGCTCAAGCCCGGTGACGAGCTGAACATGGTCGGCCCGCTGGGCGTCGGCTTCCACCTGAAGCCCGAGTGGAAGAACATCGTCGTGCTTGGCCGCGGCGTGGGCCTGGCGACGATGGCGCCGATCTCGCAGTTCGCTGGCGAGAAGGGGGTGCGCGTCACCGCCATCCTGTCGGCGCGCAGTCCCGACCTCGCGCTGGCAGCCGACCTGTTCGAGAGCGTGGGCAGCGTGGTGAAGGTGCTCGACACCGACGGCACCAGCAACATCGACAACGTCGAGAAGATCCTGCGCCAGCTGATCGCCGAGAAGCGCGCCGATGCGTTCTTCACCTGCGGCTCGAACCGGCTGATGCAGCTGATGAAGAAGCTGGGCCGCGAGTTCGACATCCCCGGCCAGATGGCGATGGAGCAGATCATGGCCTGCGGCCTGGGCCCCTGCTACATCTGCGTGCGTACCTTCGAACGCAACGGCCAGAAGGAGATGCGCCGGGTGTGCGTGGAAGGCCCCGTTTTCGACCTGCAGGAGTGCCTGGGATGGTAGATCTCTCGGTCAACATCGGCAGCGTGAAGCTGGCCAACCCGGTGATGCCCGCCTCGGGCACCTTCTCGGTCGAGTTCTCGCAGATCATCGACCTCAACCGCCTCGGCGCGCTGGTGGCCAAGACCGTCTCGCGCGGCTATCGTGCGGGCAACCCGCCGCCACGGGTGTCGGAGATCGACTCCGGCATGATCAACTCCATCGGCCTGCCGACCAAGGGGCTGAAGTACTTCCAGGACGTGCAGGTCGCCGAGTACAAGCGCTTCACGCCGCCGCTGGTGTGCTCGATCTCGGCCGAGAGCATCGAGGACTTCGCGGCGATGGCGCGCGACGTGTCGGTGCCGGGCGTCGATGCGATCGAGATCAACATCTCGTGCCCGACGCGTGCCCCCGGCGGCGGCAACTTCGCACTGAATGAAGAGCACACCTACAAGGTCGTGAAGCTCTGCCGCGAGGCGACGCAGCTGCCGATCTGGGCCAAGCTCTCACCCAACGCCGGCGAGATCGGCGCCGTGGCGGAGGCCGCCGAGAAGGGCGGTGCGAACGCGATCACCGTGTCCAACACCATCCTCGGGTTGAAGATCAACATCGAGAGCCGGTTGTCGCACATCGGCAACGGCTATGGCGGCATCTCCGGCCCGGGCGTGCGCCCGATCATCATGCGCATGGTCCACCAGTGCTCGAAGTGCGTGCAGATTCCGATCATCGGCGTCGGCGGCATCTCGCGCGCGGAAGACGTGATCGAGTACATGATGGCCGGTGCCAGTGCGGTACAGGTCGGCTATGCCAGCTTCCGCAACCCGACGGCGATGATCGCGATGATCGATGGCATCGAGAAGTGGTGCGAGGCGCATGGCGTGGCGAAGGTGTCGGAGCTCACGGGGTCGATGATCGACCACCCGCCGCGCGATACCTACGAGGCCGGTATGATGGGCATCAGCTGAACGCGAGGCCACGATGGCACAGAACACTCCTGCTCCTTCCGTCGACCGCATCACCATCCGCAAGCCGGACGACTGGCACCTGCATGTGCGCGACGGCGCGATGCTCAAGGCGTCGCTGCCGTTCACCGCGCGCAACTTCGGACGGGCGATCATCATGCCCAACCTGTTGCCGCCGGTGACCACGGTGAAGGATGCGATCGCCTACCGCGAGCGCATCCACCAGGCGCTGCCCGAGGGGTCGACGTTCCAGCCGATGATGACCTGCTACCTGCACGACATGACCGATCCGGACGAGGTCGAGGCAGGCTTCCGCGATGGCGTGTTCACGGCGGTCAAGCTGTATCCCGCCAATGCCACCACGAACTCGGCGGCGGGCGTCACCGACTACCGGAAGATCCGGCCGGTGATGGCGCGCATGGAGAAGATCGGCATCCCGCTGCTGATGCATGGCGAGGAAGTCGATCCCGAGGTCGACGTGTTCGACCGCGAGGCGGTCTGGATCGAGCGCCGGCTGCAGCCCTGGACCAAGGATTTCCCGGGGCTGAAGTTCGTGCTCGAGCACATCAGCTCGAAGATCGCGGTCGACTACATCCGCAGCGCAGCGCCGCAGGTCGGCGCCACGATCACGCCCTACCATCTCACGCACAACCGCACCGACTGGCTCGGCTGGGGCAACCGTCCGTACCTCTACTGCATGCCGGTGATCAAGACCGAAGCCGACCGGCGCGCGCTGGTCGAGGCTGCGACCTCCGGCGACAAGTGCTTCTTCCTCGGCACCGACTCTGCACCGCATCCGGTCGAGCGCAAGCTGGCCGTGGTCGGGTCGGCAGGGCTGTTCAACTCGCCGGTGGCGATCGAGCAGTACACGAAGGTGTTCGAACAGGCGGGGGCACTCGACAAGCTGGAAGGCTTCACCTCGCTGAACGGGCCGCTGCACTATGGCCTGCCGGTCAACGCTGGCACGATCACCCTCGAGCGCAGCACCTGGACCGCGCCGGAAGAGATAAAGATCGACGGTCCGGACGGGCGTGCGCTGGTCTATCGTGGCGGTGAACAGATCGAGTGGCGGGTGACCGACACGGGCAGCTGACCGCGCGGGCGCCCACCGAGCAACCCCAACAGCGCGCGCTGGCCGCGCACGAGCATCCATGGAATTCGACAACGCGTTCGATGTACCGCTGCCGCCTGCCGAGGCCTGGACCTGGCTGCTCGACATCGAGCGCATCGCCACCTGCCTGCCGGGCGCCGAGCTCACCGAAGTGGTCGATGCGCAGACGTACAAGGGCAAGGTCGGCGTACGCCTGGGTCCGGTCGCGCTGTCCTTCGTCGGCCAGGCCAAGCTGGAGGAAACCGATGCCGCCGCGCATCGCGCCCGCATGCGTGCGACCGGTGCCGATTCCAAGGGCCGCGGCAGCACCTCGGCGCTGATCGATTTCTCGCTGCAGCCGATCGGCGATGGATCCAGCACCCGCGTCGACATCCACAGCAACGTCACGCTGACCGGATCGGTCGCCCAGTATGGCCGTGGCTCGGGCATGATCCAGAGCGTCGCCGCGCAGCTGATCGGCCAGTTCGGCGACTGCCTGCGTGCACGCATCCTCGAGAGCAGGGCGGCGGCGCAAGTCGTCACCTCGCCCGCTGCCGCGATGGCGGCCGATGCCCCTGCGGGAGCGAGCGCCCCTGCTCCGGCGGCCGATACGGCTGCAGCAGCGGCAACCCGGCCGGCACCGGCAGCGACCCAGGCGGTGAAGCCGATCTCCGGCTTCTCGCTGCTGTTCGGCGCACTGCTCGCGTCGTTGCGCAACCTGTTCGGCGGAAAGAAACCATGAAGGCAGGGTCGTTCGAGTGGCACCCGGCGCGCAGCGCCGATGAAGCGGTCGCGCTGCTGGCCGAGTACGCGCCGCAGGACGGCCGGGTGATCGCCGGCGGGCAGAGCCTGGTGCCCAGCATGGCGCTGCGCCTGGCCTTCCCGTCGCACCTGATCGACATCAACGGCGTCGAGGAATTCTCGCGCGTGCGCGTCGAAGGTGGCGACCTGGTGATCGGCGCCTGCGTGCGCCATGCCGCTTTCCATGCGCCGGTCGAACCCGGCCCGCTCGGACGGCTGCTGACGCAGGTCGTGCACAACATCGCGCACTATCCGATACGCCAGCGCGGCACCTTCTGCGGCAGCTTGGCCAATGCCGATCCGGCCTCGGAGTGGTGCCTGGTCGCGGCAACCCTCGGCGCGCGCATGGTCGCGCGCAGTGTGCGCGGCGAACGGGTGATCGAAGCGTCCGAATGGTTCCAGGGCATCATGACCACCGCGCTCGAAGAAGATGAACTGCTTGCCGAAGTGCGATTGCCGCTGCTGCCCGCCGGTAGCCGCGCCGGGTTCTATGAATTCAGCCGGCGTGCAGGCGACTACGCGCTGGCGATGGCGCTGGTGGCGTGGCGCGACGACGGCGGCACGATGCGCGAGGTGCGCATCGGCACCGGCAGCGTCGAGGTGCAGCCACGGCGCATCACGGTGGCCGAAGCCCTGCTCGAGGGACGCGTCGCCAGCCCGGATGCGATCGCCGCCGCAGCGGCAGCGGTGTCGGCGGACGTCGATCCGCTCGAGGATATCCATACCACCGCCGACTATCGCCGCGACCTGGTCGGCACGGCGGTGCGGCGCGCGTATGCGCAGGCAGGGGACTGATCCGATGGCATCGAAGATGGCGATCACGCTCAACGTGAACGGAACCGAGCACGAGATCCGCGTCGAACCGCGCAAGACGCTGTCTGACGCGCTGCGCGGCGAGTGCGGGCTCACCGGCACCAACGTGGGCTGCGAGCACGGTGTCTGCGGTGCCTGCACCGTCCTGATGGACGGCGCGCCGGTGCGCTCCTGCCTGATGTTCGCGGTGCAGGCGCAGGGCCGCGAGCTGCGCACGGTCGAGGGCCTGGCAGCCTCGTCGAAGGATGGCGGCAAGCTGCATGCGTTGCAGCAGGCGTTCATCGACAACCATGCGCTGCAGTGCGGCTTCTGCACCTCCGGCTTCCTGATGCTGGCCGCAGGCACGCTCGAACAGCAGCCCGACATCGACGATGAATCGCTGCGCGAGGTGCTGTCCTCCAACCTCTGTCGCTGCACCGGCTACCAGAACATCCTGCGCGCGGTACGCCAGGTGCGCGATGCCGGCCAGGGAGGGGCGCGATGAGCGACCACGGACCGTCCAGCCTGAAGCATGGCGAGCGCCACAACGGCGACGTCAACCCGCGCCGCAAGTTCGTCGGCCAGCGCGTCACCCGGCTCGAGGATCCGCCGCTGGTCACCGGCCGCGGCACCTATGTCGGCAACCTGAACTTCCCGCACCAGCTGCACATGCGCGTGGTGCGCTCGACGTATGCGAACGCGATCATCCGCTCGATCGACACCTCGGCTGCGCTGGCGCACCCGGGCTGCCGTGGCGTGTGGACCGGCGCCGACGTCGCCGACATCCCGCCGATCACCTTCCGGCCGACCAGCATCCAGGGGCTGGAGCCCTACCGGCAGTACATCCTCGCGCGTGACCGGGTGCGCTATGTGGGCGAGCCGATCGCCGTGGTGTTCGCCGATGATCCGTATGTCGCCGAGGACATCGCCGACCTGGTGACGATGGATGGCGAGGCATTGCCGGTGATCCTGTCGGCCGACACGGCGCCGGGTGAATTCGCCCCCGGCCTGTCCACCGAGGCGCTGGTGCTGCGCAAGAACTTCGGCGACATCGAGTCGGCGCTGAGCAGCGCGTTCAAGGTCGTCGAGGTCGACGTGCAGGTCGGTCGCCATTCCGGCGTGCCGATGGAGAACCGCGGCGCGCTCGCGCGCATCGACCACTCGCGCGACGTGCTCGAGTGCTACGGCCAGGGCAAGCGGCCGCATGCGCACCGCGATGCGGTGGCGACGCTGATCGGGCGCAGCCCGGCCAGCATGCACTTCTATGAAGGCCACATCGGCGGCGGCTTCGGCGTGCGTGGCGAGATCTACCCGGAGGACGTGCTGACCTGCCTCGCGGCCCAGCGCTTCGACCGTCCCGTGAAATGGGTCGAGGACCGGCGCGAGAACCTGCTCGCCTGCAACCACTCGCGTGAACAGCGCCACGTGGTACGCGGCGCGTTCGACAAGGACGGCCGGTTGCTGGGGATCGACGCGAAGCTCTGGCACGACCAGGGTGCCTATGTGCGCACCCACGGTGCGCGCGTGCCCGACATGGCGATGGGTACGCTGATCGGCGCCTACCATGTGCCGTCCTATCGTACGGTCGGTTACGTGCGCATGACCAACAAGACGCCGGCGGCCACCTATCGATCGCCGGGGCGCTTCGAATCCACCTACGCCTGCGAACGACTGATGGATGCGGCGGCGGAACAGTTCGGGCTGTCGCGCATCGAGATCCGGCGGCGCAACCTGATCCCGAAGGAAGCCTACCCCTACGCGCGGGCGATGGAGATCCTGGACCATGCGGTCGAACTCGACTCCGGCGATTTCGCCGGCCTGCTCGAAAAGACGCTGGTGGACATCCGCTGGGACGAATTGCAGGCGCAGGTCGCCGCGCGGCGTGCAAAGGGTGAGCTGGTCGGCGTCGGCATGGGCTTCTTCATGGAGAAGGGCGGCCTGGGGCCGGTGGACGGCGCGAAGGTCACGGTCGACACGAAGGGCAAGGTGCAGGTGATCACGGGTGCGTCCTCGATCGGGCAGGGCGTCGAGACCGTGATGGCGCAGATCGCCGCCGATGCGCTTGGCGTCGAGTACCGCGACGTGAAGGTGATCCACGGCCGCACCGACGTGCTCGAGTACGGCATCGGTTCGCATGCCTCGCGCGCGACGGTGATGACCGGTGGCGCCACGCGCATGGCGGCACTGAACGTGCGGCGCAAGGCGCTCGAGTTCGCGTCGCGGCACCTGGTCGAGGCACCGGTCGAGATGCTCGACATCGTCGACGGGCAGGTGGTGCGCATCGACCGGCCGGGCGAGCCCGGCATCCCGATCGGCAAGGTGGCTGCAGCGCTTGCGCCCAGCCCCGCCACGGTCGAGTTCGGCAATCCCGGCCTGACCGCCGAGGGCTGGTTCGAGACCGCCGGCATGACCCATCCGTACGGCATCCATACCGCGCTGGTGAAGGTCGATCCCGATACCGGCGAGACGAAGGTCGAGCGATTCCATGTCGCCTACGACATCGGCTGCGCGATCAACCCGATGCTGGTCGAAGGGCAGATCGTCGGCGGCGTCGCGCAGGGCCTGGGCGGCGCACTGTTCGAGGAGTTCGTCTACGACGAGCGCGGCGAGCCACTGTCGGTGACCTTTGCCGACTACCTGATGCCGACCGCCAACGAAATGCCGCCGGTCGATGTGCTGCTGACCGAGGATGCACCCAGCCCCAACAACGCACTCGGCATGAAAGGTGCTGGCGAGGCAGGCATCACCGGCGTCGGTGCGGCGATCGCAGCGGCGATCGACGACGCGATCGGCATCCCGAATGCGATCACGCGGTTGCCGGTGACGCCGCAGCGGCTGAAGGCCCTTCTGAAGCAGCGCGGCGCCGTCCCTGCGTAGCACCTGCCGCGCGGGGCGGCTCCGCAATCCACTGTCTGTCCGGGCATTCGCCCGGCCCTGAACGGAGATCCAGGATGAAGATGTCGAACGCACGTGTGTCGATGCTTGGGGTGGTGGCGCTGGCCGGCGCGATGGCTGCGGGCGGGGCGGTCGCACAGGCCTGGCCAGCGAAGCCGATCCGCATGGTGGTGCCGTTCCCGGTGGGCGGCGGTTCCGACTCCACCGCGCGCATCCTCAGCCAGCGGCTGCAGGACCGGTTGAAGCAGCAGATCATCGTCGAGAACCGCACCGGCGCCGGCGGCGCGATCGGCACCGAGTTCGCCGCCCGGGCTGCGCCCGACGGCTACACCATCCTGCTCGGCTCGGCCTCCGAGATCGTGATGCTGCCCGCGGTGGCGAGCAAGCTCAGCTTCGATCCGCTGAAGGACTTCGTCGCGATCGCGCGCGTGGCCGACGTGCCGCTGCTGCTGGTGACCCATCCGGCACTACCGGTGAAGAGCACGCGCGACCTGATCGAACTCGCGCGCAAGCGTCCGGGCGACATCAACTACGGGTCGGCCGGCAACGGGTCGACCTCGCACCTGTCGATGGCGCTGTTCAATTCCGTCACCGGCACGAATATGGTGCACGTCCCCTACAAGGGCAGCGTGCAGGCGACCACCGACCTGGTCGGCGGCATGCTGCAGGCCGGCACCAACACGATGCCGGCAGCGCTGCCGTTCGTGAAGAGCGGCCGCCTGCGCGTGCTGGCGATCACCACGCCGCGCCGCTCGCCGCTGCTGCCCGAGGTGCCCACCGTGTCCGAGTCGGGTGTGCCCGGCTATGAAGTGACGCTGTGGACCGGCGTGTTCGCGCCGACCGGCACGCCGAAGGAGATCGTCGCCCAGTACGGCCGGGAGATCGAGGCCTCGCTCGCCCAGCCCGAAGCCAGGGAAGCGCTCGCCAAGCTGGGCTCGGAAGCCAACTTCTCCCCGCTCGAGCCGTTCACCGCCTTCCTCAAGGTCGACTTCGCGCGCTGGGTCAAGCTCACGCGCGAAGCCAACATCCGGCTCGACCCGCAATGAACGATGCGCCCCCGGGGCGCGCTGCCGAGCACCCACGATGAAACCGCCCGCCTTCGCCTACCATGACCCCGGCACCGTCGAGGAAGCCTGCAGCCTGATGGCATCCCTCGACAATGCCCGCCTGCTCGCCGGCGGGCAGTCGATGATGCCGATGCTCAACATGCGCTTCGTGATGCCCGACCACCTGGTCGACCTCGGGCGCATCGCCGCGCTGTCCACGATCGAGGAGCGCCCGGGGGCGCTGCGCATCGGCGCGATGACGCGCCAGCGCGACCTGGAGCATTCCGCGGTGGTGCGTGCGCGTTGCCCCCTGCTGGTCGATGCGATCCAGTGGGTCGGCCATCGCCAGACGCGCAATCGCGGCACGATCGGCGGCTCGCTCTGCCAGCTCGACCCGGCGGCGGAATTGCCGTCGGTGTGCGCGGCGCTGGATGCGACGATCACCGTGCAGAGCGCGCGCGGCACCCGGACGATGCCGTTCGCCGAGTTCCCGGCCGGCTACATGACGCCGTCGCTCGAGCCGGACGAGCTGCTCACGCACATCGAACTGCCCGACTGGCCCCGTGGCCACGGACATGGCTTCGTCGAGTTCGCGCGCAGGCATGGTGACTATGCGGTGGTGCTTGCTGCCGCGCTGCTGGTGACCGACGCGGCCGGCACGATCACGCGGGCCTCGCTGACCTTGGGTGGCATCGGGCCGGCCCCGGTCCGAGTGGCTGCGGTCGAGCAGGCGCTGGTAGGGCACGTTGCCTCGCCGGCACTGTTCCGGCAGGTGACCGAGGCCTGCCGCGCGCTGGAGGCGATGGAAGACATCCATGCGCCGGCGTCGTACCGGCAGCAGTTGGCCGTCGTGATGTCGCGGCGTGCGCTCGATGCGGCGCTGGCCAGCATCGCCCCGGCCGGACACTGAACAAGGCAGACGAATGGACTCGACGCTTTCCCGCAGCATCTCGCTGAAGATCAACGGCCGCGCCGTGCAGGCGACGGTGGATGTCCGGCATACGCTGGCCGACTTCCTGCGCCACCAGCTGGAGCTGACCGGTACCCACCTGGGCTGCGAACACGGCGTGTGCGGCGCCTGCACCGTACTGGTGGACGGGCGCTCCGCCCGCGGCTGCCTGATGCTCGCGGTACAGGCTAACGGCCGCGAGGTGACGACAGTCGAAGGCATCGCGGCCGCCGATGGCACGCTGCATCCGCTGCAGCAGGCGTTCAAGGACCTGCACGGCCTGCAGTGCGGCTTCTGCACGCCGGGCATGCTGACCACGCTGGTTGAACTGCTGAACGACACCCCGGACCCGACCGAGGCCGAGGTCCGGGTTGCGATCTCGGGCAACCTGTGCCGCTGCACCGGCTACCAGGCGATCGTCGATGCGACGCTGGCCGCTGCGAAGACGATGCGCGGTACGGCCGCGGCAGGAGGTGTGCGATGAGCACGACTGCTACGACTGCCATGCCGCCGATCGTCGATCCTTCGCGCCCGGGCGACAGCCTGATCGGTGCCAGCATCCCGCGCCTGGAAGACGATGCACTGATCACCGGCCGCGGCCGCTTCGTCGACGACATCCACATGCCCGGCCTGCTGCAGGCGGCGTTCGTGCGCAGCCCGCATGCCCATGCGGCGATCCGCAGCATCGATGCCTCGGCTGCGCTCGCGCTGCCCGGCGTGCATGCGGTCTACACCTACGAAGACTTCAAGCCGCATTTCGCCACCGACCGTCTGGTGGTCGGCCTGCCGAGCTCGCACTACAAGCAGGACCACAACCGGCAGGTGCTTGCCGCCGACGAAGCGGTCCATGTCGGCGAACCGGTCGCGATCGTGCTCGCCGATACGCGCTACATCGCCGAGGATGCGGCGACTCTGGTCGATGTCGACTTCGATCCGCTGCCGGCTGTGTCGGACTGCCGGGCTGCGCTCGCGGCCGATGCACCGCTGGTGCATCGCGAGTCGCCGCACAACCTGCTTGCCGAGTTCGACATGACCTACGGCGAGACCGAGCGCGTGTTCGCCGAGGCGAAGCACGTGTTCAGCGAATCGTTCTGGCAGCACCGCGGCGGCAGCCATTCGATCGAATGCCGGGGCTGCGTCGCGCGCCATGATGCGCTGGAAGACCGTACGACGCTGTGGAGCTCCACCCAGATGCCGCATGCAGCGATGCGCGTGATCTGCGAGATCCTCGGCCTGCACGAGAACCAGATCCGCGTGGCGACGCCGGATGTCGGCGGCGGCTTCGGACCGAAGCTGGTCACCTATCCGGAGGAGATCTGCGTGACGCTCGCCGCGCGCCTGTGCGGCCGGCCGGTGAAGTGGATCGAGGACCGGCGCGAGCACTTCATCGCCACCACCCAGGAGCGCGATCAGTACTGGGATACGGAAGTGGCGGTCGATGACGATGGCCGGGTGCTGGGCATCCGCGGCTCGATCGTGCACGACCATGGCGCATACACCGCGCGCGGCATCAACCTCGCGCACAACTCGGCCGAGAACGTGCCGCTCGGCTACGAGGTCCCGCACTACGCGATGAACGTGAAGGTCGCGCTGACCAACAAGGTGCCGGTGACGCCGGTGCGCGGCGCTGGCCACCCGCAGGGCACCTTCGTGATGGAGCGACTGCTCGATCGCGTTGCGCGCGAACTGAAGCTCGACCGTGCCGAGGTACGCCGGCGCAACATGATCCAGCCGGACAAGATGCCCTATCGCACGCAGCTCAAGGCGCGCGGCGGCCAGTGGGTGACGCTCGACAGCGGCGACTTCCCGGCCTGCTTCGCCGAGGCGCTGCAGCGTGCCGACTGGGACGGCTTCCCTGCGCGGCAGGCAAAGGCGCGCGCCGAAGGCCGCTACCTGGGCATCGGCCTGTCCAACTTCGTCAAGGGCACCGGCCGCGGTCCATTCGAGTCGGTGACCGTGCGTATCGGGCCGTCGGGCAAGGTGCACGTGTACGCCGGCGCGGCTGCCATGGGGCAGGGTACGCGCACGATGCTGTCGCAGGTGGTGGCCGAGCAGCTCGGACGCGACCTGTCGAACATCACCGTCACCACCGGCGACACCGCCGCTACCGCGATGGGCCTGGGCGGATCGAACAGCCGGCAGACCGTGGTCGCCGGCTCTTCCGCCCACGTCGCTGCGCAGAACGTGCGCGCCAAGGTGCTGAAGGTCGCGGCTGTGCTGCTCAAGGCGGCGGAAGCCGAACTGGAGATCGTCGGCAACGAAGTGCTGGTCGTCGGACAGCCGTCGCGCCGTGTCGAACTCGGTGCGATCGCGCGCTCGCTGGTCGGCACCGCGGGCTACTCGTTGCCGGGTGGCGTGAGCGCAGGCCTGGAGGCGACCGAACAGGTGCTGATCGACGACATGGCTTTTTCGAGCGGTTCGGCGGTGGTCGAGCTCGAGGTCGATCCTGAGACCGGCGGCGTGCACATCCTGCGCCTGGTCTTCGTGCACGACGCCGGGCGCATGATCAACCCGATGGTGATCGACGGCCAGCTCGCTGGCGGTATCGCGCACGGCATTGGCAATGCGCTGTTCGAGTGGATGGGCTTCGACGAGAACGCGCAGCCGGTGACCACCAACCTCGGCGAATACCTGCTGGTCACCTCGACCGAGATGCCGCGCATGGAACTGCACCACCGCGAATCGCCGACGCCAGGCAACCCGCTCGGGGTGAAGGGCGTGGGCGAATGCGGCGTGATCCCGATGACCCCGGCGATCATGTCGGCGATCGAGGATGCGCTGTCGCCGTTCGGGGTGCGCATCAACCAGACGCCGATCACGCCCGCGCAGCTCTATGCGTTGATCGAGAACGGCACGAAAGAGAGGCAGGCATGAACGACCGTGATGACCAGGGCCGCGCCCAGAACCACGACCACGGTCGCGCCCACGCGCAGGATGCTGCCCGCGCCACGTTGCCCGGTCGCCGCCGCCTGCTCGGCGCCGCGGCCGGTGCAGCCCTCGCGGGCCAGGCCGCACCGCTGTTCGCGCAGGCGTCGTATCCGTCCCGGCCGGTGCGGCTGGTGGTCGCCTTCGGGGCCGGTGGTATCGCCGACACCATCGCGCGTACGCTGAGCAGCCGGTTGTCCGAACGGCTCGGGCAGCAGGTGATCGTGGACAACCGTCCCGGCGCCGCCGGTGCGCTCGGCGCGAAGATCGTCAGCGCCGCCCAGCCCGACGGCCACACGCTGCTGGTGACCACCACGGCGGTGTCGGTCAATGCGACCGTCGGCAAGGAGGCGGTCGACCCCTCGCGCGGCCTGACGCCGATCATCAATGCCGCCAGCACGCCGACGATCTTCGCGGTGCATGCGTCCAGCCCGGCGAAGGGGCTGGCGGAGTTCATCAAGGTCACCAAGGGTGGGCGCTTCACCTTCGCCACCGCTGGCGTCGGTACCACCGAGCACCTGACCGCCGAGTTCGTGTTCCGTCCGATGCCGGGCCTCGACCCGGTACATGTGCCCTTCGCCGGCGGCGTCGCGCCGGTGTCTGCCACCGTCGCCCAGCAGGTCGACATGGCGGTCACCACCATCCCGACCGCGTTCGGCCAGATCAAGGCCAATGCGCTGCGCGTGCTGGCCGTGGCCGCGCGCACCCGCATGCCGCTGCTGCCGGACGTGCCTACGCTTAAGGAGGCGGGGCTGGCGGATTTCGAGAACAGTTCATGGATCGGCGTATTCGGCCCGCCTGGCCTGCCTGCAGCACTCGGCCGCCGACTGAACGAGGAATTGAACCTCGCGCTGAAACTGCCCGAGGTCCGCGACAGGCTGGTCACGCTGGGCTTCGATCCGCGCGGTGGCACGCAGGACGCGTTCGCCGCCTACGTGAAGAGCGAAGTGGACAAATGGAGCAGGGTGATCAAGGCGACCGGGATCACGCCGGCCTGACGTTCCGACTTTCTCCGCCGGGCCAGAATGTCCTGGCGAGGCCTGCCGATGAGTACGCCCATGCAGGGAAATGATTCCGACGCATCGATGCGCAGGCCCGACGATGCGCCCGCTCGACCGACGCTGGTCGAGGTGTTCCGCTTCTGGCTGAAGCTCGGCTTCATCAGCTTCGGCGGGCCGGCTGGACAGATCGCGATGATGCACCAGGAACTGGTGGAGCGGCGCCGCTGGATATCCGAGCAGCGTTTCCTTCATGCGCTCAACTACTGCATGCTGCTGCCCGGGCCGGAGGCACAGCAACTGGCGACCTACATCGGCTGGCTGCTCCATCGCACCTGGGGCGGGCTGATCGCCGGTGGACTCTTCATCCTGCCCTCGCTGCTGCTCCTGGTCGCGCTGTCCTGGATCTACATCGCCTTCGGCGACCTCGCAGTCGTGTCGGGGGTGCTGTACGGGATAAAGCCTGCGGTGACCGCGATCGTGGTCTTCGCCGCGTGGCGCATCGGGTCCCGGACGCTGAAGAACGGCTACCTCATGGCCATCGCGGCAGCGGCCTTCATCGCGATCTTCGTCTTCGGCCTGCCGTTTCCCGCGATCGTGATCGCAGCGGCGGTGCTCGGCTTCCTGGGCGGACGGCTTCGTCCCGCGGCATTCGCTCCCGGTGGCGGACACGCAGCGGCCGGCAAGTCCTACGGGCGCGCCGTGATCGACGACGATACGCCGACACCCGCGCACGCCCTGTTCACCTGGGCCCGCCTGTCGCGCGTGCTGGTGGTCGGTGGCCTGCTATGGGGTGCCAGCCTCGGTGTCCTGCTGCTGCAGTTCGGCTGGGAAGGCACGCTGACCCAGATGGGATGGTTCTTCACCAAGGCGGCCCTGCTCACCTTCGGCGGCGCCTATGCGGTACTTCCGTATGTGTACCAGGGCGCCGTGGTCCATTTCGAGTGGCTCACCGCGACGCAGATGATCGATGGACTTGCGCTCGGCGAGACCACGCCCGGTCCGCTGATCATCGTGGTTGCGTTCGTCGGCTTCATCGGCGGCTGGACGCATCAGATCTTCGGTCCGGATGCGCTGTTCCTGTCCGGCGCCGTCGCGGCGGTGGTGGTCACCTGGTTCACCTTCCTGCCGAGCTTCGTGTTCATCCTCGGCGGAGGTCCGCTGGTCGAGTCGACCCACGGCAACCTGAACTTCACCGCGCCGCTGACCGGGATCACCGCGTCGGTGGTCGGCGTAATCCTCAACCTCGCGCTGTTCTTCGCATGGCATGTGCTCTGGCCGACGGCCTCGGCAGCCGCGCCGTTTTCCGGGACGTTCGAATGGGCCGCCCTGGCCATCGGCGTGGCGGCCTTCATCGCGCTGTTCCGCTACAAGGCGGACGTCATGCGGGTGCTCGCGGGCTGCGGGCTGGCGGGCCTAGGCTGGACCTTCCTGCAGCCGATGCTCGCAGCCGGTTGAGGCGCGGCGGTCAGTCGGTCCAGTACAGCCGCGCCGGGTTATCGACCAGGATGCGCTGCCGGTCGGCCGGGTCCGGGAAGTTGTGCATGAACAGGTCGACCAGCCCGCCGTCGTTCGGCATGTCGCCGGCGAGGTTCGGATGCGGGAAGTCGGTGCCCCAGAGTGTGCGCTCCGGGGCAGCGGCGTAGAGCGCGCGCACGAACGGCGTCGCATCATGGAAGGGCAGCCCGGCGCTCGACACCCGCTCCGACCCGGACACCTTGACCCATGCACGCGGGTTGGTGGCGAGCAGGTCGACGAGCTGGCGGAAGACCGGATGGTCGACGCCATCGGACGCCTTCACCCGGCCCATGTGGTCGATCACGAACGGGATCGCGATCTTCGCGAACAGGTCGGCATGCTTCGGGATGTCCACCGCGTCGAGGTGGATCTGCACATGCCAGCCCAGCGGGGCGATGCGTTCCAGCGTCTTCCAGAAGAAGCCCATGTCGGGCGCGCCGCCGAGGTGGGCGACGAAGTTGAAGCGCACGCCGCGGATGCCGCCGGCATGCAGCGCGGCGAGCTCGGCGTCGGTCGTGTCGGGCGCGACGATCGCGACGCCCCGGTAGCGACCGCCGCTGCGTGCGATCGCATCGAGCATCGCGCCGTTGTCGCTGCCGTGGCAGCTGGCCTGCACCAGCACCGAGCGTTCGATGCCCAGGAAGTCGTGCAGCCCGCGCAGCCGCTCGAACGAAATCTCGGGCGGGGTGAAGCTGCGCGTGGGCGACAGCGGGAAGCGGTCGTAGGGCCCGAACACATGGCAGTGGGTGTCGCAGGCACCGGCGGGCATCGGCTGCACCGGGCGGGTCGGATGGTCGTCTGGACCGCGGCAGGGTTTCATGGTCTGGGGCTCTCTGTCGGACAGGTTCGAGCGGCATAATAGCGAACCTTCCAGCCCCATTCCGCATTCCTTTCGAGGCGAAAGCAATCCATGGCACGGGTCAGCCTGATCGACGAACAAGAGCACCCCGAGCTCGCCGAGCGCATCGCGAAGATCCGCGGCGGCCGCCGAGGCACGCTGTCGATGATCTACCGGCTGATGCTGCACAGTCCGGCGGCGGCGATGGCCTGGTACGAGCAGAATTCCTCGCTGCGCTGGGAGACCGACCTCGACGGCTTCCTGCGCGAGCTGGCGATCCTGCGCGTGGCGGTGGTGACCGGTTGCGAGTACGTGCGCCGGGTGCATGAAGGCGTCTACGCCGAAGAAGAAGGCTTCACGCCGGCGCAGGTCGCCGCGGTGGGCAACCGCGATGCACGCTGGGACGATCCAGCCTCGCCCGAGGCCGCACTGTTCGAGCCGCGACTGCGCGCCGCCCTCGGCTACATGGACGCGATGACGCGCGAGGTCACCGTGCCGGCCCCGGTCTTCGCTGCGCTCAAGCCGCACTTCGACGAACGCCAGATCGTCGAACTGACCATGCTGGTCGCCGCCTACAACATGCTGACCCGGGTACTCACCGCACTCGAGGCCGATCTCGAACCTCTGCCGCCGAAGAAAGGTTGAACCACGTCATGGCCGATTCCCGCCAGCCGCTGATCGTCGTCGAAGACGATCCGTTCCCGCGCATCCTGCAGGTCGTGCTCGACCCCACCGCCACGCAGGAGCGCACCGACGCGTTCATCGACTTCTTCGCGCACACCGCCGACTTCCCGGCCTGGTGCGAGGACGTCCGCTCGAAGGTGGGCACGATGTACCCGGCCACCGTGGTGACCGCGAATACGCAGGAAGACCTGCGTGCGAAGCTCCCGGGCGCCGAGGCGATCGTGACCGAGTCGCTCGCCGTCGGCCCCGAAGAACTCGCCGCGGGCAAGGACCTCAAGCTGGTGCAGAAGTACGGCCTGATCACGCGCGCGATCGATGCGGCCGCCTGCCGCGAGCGTGGCATTCCGGTGGCCACCCAGCGTCGTCGCTCGAACGTCGCCTGTGCCGAGCACTCGATCGCGCTGATGCTCGACATCGCGAAGAAGCTGCACATCACGCACGGCCTGCTCAGCATGGAGCAGCTGCAGGCGGCCGGCTACCAGCCGAAGATGTACGACCGCCGCCATACCGGCAATTCGAACTGGGCGCGCATCCCGGGTATCCGCATGCTGTACGAGTCGACGCTGGGCATCGTCGGCTTCGGCGAGATCGGCCGCGAGCTGTCGATCCGCGCAGCGGCCCTGGGCATGCGCGTGCTGTACTGGCAGCGCACGCCGGTGCCGGCGGCCGAGGCGGCGGTGTATGGCGCCGAGTACGCACCGATCGAATCGATGCTCGCGCAGAGCGACTTCGTCAGCGTGCAACTGCCGGGCAATGCATCGACGCGGCACATCCTCGACCGCGGCCGCATCGCGCAGATGAAGCCGGGCTGCATCCTGGTGAACTCCTCGCGGTCCGACCTGATCGAGCGTGCGGCAGTACTCGATGCGCTGGCGTCCGGCCACCTCGGCGGCTTCGGTCTCGATACGCCGTACGACGAGCCGGGCGCGGCGGACGATCCGATGCTCGCGTATCCGAATGTCACCATCACGCCGCATACCGCCGCCCAGCCGCGCACCAATGCGCTGAAGGACCTGGGCGAGATGATGATCGGCATGGCCGGGCTGCTCGGCCATGTGAAGGTTCGTTGAAGGTTCGTCGAAGGTTCGTCGAAGGTTCGTTGATCCCATGGGAGACAGCATGCATCGTTGGTCATTGAAGTCCGCCGCGGCGCCCCTGCCGGCGGTGCTCGCCGCCGCGTTGTCGGCGACCGCGCTGTCCGCGTCCGCACCTGCCCTGGCGCAGGCGTGGCCGGCAAAGCCGATCCGGTTCATCGTCACGCTGGCACCCGGGTCGGCGGTCGACATCGTCGCCCGCCTCACCGGCGAGCCGATCTCCAAGGCGCTCGGCCAGCCGGTGATCGTCGAGAGCCGGGTCGGCGGCGGCGGCGTGGTGGCCGCCGAGTTCGTGATGCGCGCGCCGGCCGATGGCTACACGATGCTGGTCGGCTCGATCGCCTCGCACGGCATCAACCCGTCGCTGGTGCCGAAGATCTCGTACGACGCGATCAAGGACTTCGCGCCGGTGGCCAGCCTGGCCTCGAGCCCGAACGTGTTGATCGCGTCCAATTCGCTGCCGGTCACCTCGGTGAAGGAACTGATCGCTCTGGCGCGCAAGCGGCCGGGCGAACTCACGTTCGCCTCCGGCGGCAACGGCACCTCGCACCACATGGGCGGCGAGTTGTTCGGCCTGCTGTCGGGCACGAAGATGAGCCATGTGCCGTACAAGGGATCGCCGCAGGCCGTCGGTGCAGTGGTGTCGGGCGAGGTGGCGCTGATGTTCCCGAACATCCCGAACGCGATGGGACTGGCCAAGGCCGGCAAGCTGCGCATCCTCGGCGTCACCACGCCGAAGCGCCTGTCGTTCTGGCCCGAACTGCCGACGATCGCCGAGTCCGGCCTGCCCGGGTATGAAGTCATCGCCTGGTTCGGCCTGTTCGCGCCGGCCAGCACGCCCGCGCCGGTGATCGACCGCATGAACGCCGAGGCGAACAAGGCCCTGGCCATCCCGGCGGTGCGCGAGAACCTGATGACACAGGGCTTCGAGCTGATGGGCGGCAGCGTGGCCGAGTTCACCGCGTTCGTGCGCAACGAGATCGAGAAGTGGGCAAAGGTGGTCAAGGCCACCGGGGCCAAGGCCGAGTGAACGCCGTGTGCCAGCGGGTCACCGAATTGGCGGCGACCCGTGATCAAGGCGGGGCAGGCGCGGCGGGTGGATCCCGACGCAGGTATACAATCGAACTATTGATCACCACCTGACGAGGAGCTCCACGATGGACCAGACCCAAGGTGCCGGCGCAGAGATGGCCGTACCCGGCGGCGACGCCAAGATCGCCAACCGCAACGCCTACGATCCGTCGCGCAGCGTCAAGGACCAGGTGAGCGAGGCCGAGTGGAAGGCGCGGGTCGACCTCGCCGCCTGCTATCGGCTGATGGCCCTGTACGACATGACCGAGATGATCGCCAACCATATCTCGTCGCGCGTGCCGGGCACCGAGGGCGAGTTCCTGATCAACCCGTACGGCATGCTCTACGAAGAGATGACCGCCTCGGACATGATCAAGATCGACATCGACGGCAACGTGCTGTTCAACGCCACCAAGTTCGGCGTGAACAAGGCCGGCTACGTGATCCACAGCGCGGTGCACAAGGTGCGCCATGATGTCGATTGCGTGATTCACACCCACACCATCGCCGGCATGGCGGTGTCGGCCATGAAGTGCGGCGTGCTGCCGATCGCGCAGACCTCGATGCGCTTCGGCGATATCGCGTACCACGACTACGAAGGCGTCGCGCTCAACATGGAAGAGCAGGAGCGGCTGTGCGCTGACCTGGGCGAGCGCGAGGCGATGGTGTTGCGCAACCACGGCCTGCTGACTGTCGGACCGACCGTGGCGGAGTGCTTCAACAACATGTGGCGGCTCGAGCGCGCCTGCCAGATCCAGATCGCGGCGCTGTCTTGCAACACCGAACTGTCGCTGCCGCCGAAGGAAGTGGTCGACCAGACCACCCACCTGTACCAGCGCGGCACCCGGCGTCCGTTCGGCCTGCTCGAGTGGCCGACGATGCTGCGCAAGCTCGACCGCGAGAATCCGGGCTACGACGCCTGATACGCGGGTACCGGAGCGCGATGCCCGGGGGGAACCTGGGCATCGCGTGCCCGCGCGTCGAATCGGTCAGGGACTGCGATCCACGTCAGTCTTGAGTTCGTCCCGCGTCGCAGATCGCTGCCGGTAAACATGCCAGCGACGAGGCGGTGGAAACGCGATCGGCTGCACGGCGCACTTCATGGCCGCCACGACGGGTGTGAGACGGACCAGTGAAACTCATGCAATCGAGCCTCTGGAAAACCCGGGGCGATTGAGTCAGCTTGAGCGAGGGGTTAGACCGCACCTCGCGAGATTGCCGACTACGCCGGCTGAGCCGTGAACTTGACTCCAAGTGCGCGAGCCACCTTCATGACCGTTTCGAAGCGTGGCTTTGCGCCAGGAGCGAGAGCCTTGTAGAGGCTCTCGCGGCCCAAACCAGCGTCTTTGGCCACCTGCGCCATGCCTTTGGCGCGAGCAACATCGCTGAGCGCTAGCAGCAACAAGTCGGGATCATTGGCTTCGAGTACGGCAGTCATGTACTCGGCAATGGCTTCGTCGTCATCAAGGTATCGCGCTGCGTCGAAGGCGACAAGCTTGAGTGGTGGCTTGGTCTTGGTCATAGATCGTCTCCGAGTTCGGAAGCTAGCTTCGATGCGTGGCGGATGTCGCGCTTTTGGGTGGACTTGTCGCCAGCGTTGAGCATGACAACGATCACTCTGCCGCGACGGACGAAGTACAGCCGGTATCCTGGGCCGTAATGAACCCTCATCTCTGAGACTTCGCCTTCGATTGGCTGCCAGTCACCGAGGTTTCCTGCTTCCGCCTGCCGCAACCGTGCAGAGATTCGGACCTGCGCTCGCTTGTCCTTGAGGGCGTCAAGCCAGGCGACAAACTCTTCAGTCTGAAAGACTGTGAACATGCCACGACTGTAGCCATCTGGATACAGTCCGTCAAGCAGGAGCGTGTTTGGTGCGGCCTGACGTGATACTGGAGGTCGTAGCCGTAGCGCACCAGGCGCCCGGACGGGTAGCGCATCTCGAACAGGCGGCCCTGCGCGTCGCGGGTGTAGCGAAGCTCGGGGCCGGCCTGTTGGCGCTGATCCATTCTGGCCGGCGCTCGCGAGTGGCCTGACCAGCGATGCAGTTCCAGCGCGCGCGACTGATTTTTCAGCTCCGCGCGCTGGAGCGCGGCGCCTGTGACCAGCCCGCCGAGGGTCATCACGTACACAAGTACTGCCAAGCGTCCTCTACGCGGCCTTCTCGATCCTTGCATCACCGAACGCCGACGCCGGCACGAACACCTCGCCCGCGAACAGCAGCCGCGCGGTGCGGATGAAGCTGCCGCCCTTGATGGTCATCGCGTCGCCTTCGCCGGTGGTCTCGATCGCCACCCCCATCGATCCGGTGGGATGTTCGATGATGATGTCGGCGAACGGCCCAGCCGGGGCTTCGCACACCTGCCGGGCGACCGTGCCGGGTAGCATGATGGCCGAGCCCAGGCACAGCGCACCGGTAACCGCATGCGCCGCATGCAGGTTCCACGGCACGAAGTAGCGCGAGGTGATCGTGCCGCCGGCGGTACGCGGCGGCGAGAGCAGACCGACCTTGGGCACTACCGAGGCCGACACGTCGCCCATGCCCATCAGCACGCCAGCCTTGCGCCGGATCTGCTCGAAGCGTGCGATCAGTTCCTTGTTGGCATCGAGCTCCGGCTTCGACTCGTAACCGCTGATGCCGAAGTCGGACGCCTTCATCAGCACCATCGGCATCGCGACATCGATGCAGGTGGCTTCGATGCCGTCGATCACGTCCATCGGCTTGCCGGTCGGGAACAGCTTGCCGGTCTTGCCACCGACGATGTTCGAGAACTCGAGGTAGACCGGTGCGGACGTGCCCGGAACGCCGTGGATCGATGCCTCGCCCTCGTAGTTCACGATGCCGTCGGGCGTCTGGATGGTGGCGGTGATCACTGCGCCGGTGTTCACGTTGTGGATGCGCACCCGGGTGGTCGGGCTCTGCGCGGTGATCAGGCCGGTCTCGATCGCATACGGGCCGACGGCGGCGAGCATGTTGCCGCAGTTGGGGCTGAAGTCGACCATCGGCTGGTCGACCGAGCACTGGGCGAACAGGTAGTCGATCTCGGCGTCATCGCGCTTCGACCTGGAGATGATCGCGATCTTGCTGGTCAGCGTGTCGGCGCCGCCGATGCCGTTGATCTGGCGCGCGTCGGGCGAGCCCATCGCGGCCAGCAGCACCTGTTCGAGGACCTTGCGATCGGAGGGCAGGTCGTCGGCGAGGAAGAAGGGACCCTTGGAGGTGCCCCCGCGCATCAGGATGCAGGGGATGCCGATCTGGTGGGTCCGTGCGCGCAGCGGGGAAGGCATGGGGAGGCTCCGGGAACGTGGCTTCGAATCCCGGATTCTAGTGCGGGCCGCCGCATCCGATGCCTGCCGGTTGCGACAGTTGCCCCTGTTGCGCCTACTCCGCCTTTGCGCCCGAGCTCTTCACGATGCGAGCCCACAGCGCGACCTCGTCGCGGAAGAACTGGGCGAACTGCTCCGGGCTGCTCTCGAGCGCATCGGCACCGAGCGTGGCCAGCCGCTCGCGAAACGCCGGGTTGCGCGCCACCTTCTGCAGCGAGCCGTTCAGGCGCTGCACCAGTTCGCGCGGCGTGGCTGACTGCACGAATACGCCCAGCCAGGTGCTGGAATCAATGCCGGCGAAGCCCTGCTCGGCGAGCGTCGGCACCTCCGGCAGCACGCCGGAGCGCTTTGCGCTGGTGACCCCGAGCACCCGCACCTTGCCGGCGCGGATGAACGGCAGCGAGGAACTGAGCTGGTCGAACATGCTGTCCACCTGCCCGCCGACCAGGTCTCCGAGTGCGGCCCCGCTGCCCTTGTACGGCACATGGATCAGTTCGATCTTCGCCACCGAGCGGAACAGCTCGCCGGTCAGGTGGTTCGACGTGCCGGTGCCGGCCGAGGCGTAGGTGATGATGCCCTTGCGGGTGCGGGCGAGCGCGACGTATTCCTTCGCGTCCTTTGCCGGCACGCGCGTGTTCACGGTCAGCACCAGCGGCACGTTCGACACCGGAGCCACCGCCACCAGGTCCTTCAGCGGGTCGAACGGAAGGCTCGAATACAGGCTCACGTTCACCGCCAGCGAACTCGCCCCGAGCAGCAGGGTGTAGCCGTCCGGCGCCGAGCGGGCGACCACCTCGGCACCGACGTTGCCGCCGGCCCCGGCGCGGTTCTCGACCAGGATCGGCTGGCCGAGCTGTTCGGACAGCACCGGGGAGAGCGTGCGTGCGGTGATGTCGACGTTGCCGCCCGGCGCGAAGCCGACCACCAGCCGCAGCGGCTTGGCCGGCCAGGCCTGCTGTGCCATCGCTGCCGGCAGCGCGGCGAACAGGCTGAACAGGCCGAGCGCGAAGGCGCTGGCCATCGAGCCGGTGCAGGGGGCGCGGGGATGTTGCCTGCCTGCGGCAGGAAGAAGCGGCGTGCTCGTGCGGATCATGGATACCTCTCGTGCATCGGTCGTCATTCGGCGCGGATCGCGGCGTCGCGGATCAGCCGCGCGAAGCGGGCCGATTCGGTCTTTACCAGCGCCGCCAGGCTCTCCGGCGTACCGGTCATCGGTTCGGCGCCCTGCGCGGCGAGTCGCTCGCGGAAGGCGGGCGTGGCTGTTGCCTTCGCTACCGCCTGGGCGGCGCGATCGATGATCGGCGACGGGGTGCCTGCGGGTGCGAACAGGGCGAACCAGTTGCCGGCCTCGTAGCCGGGCAGCCCGGATTCGGCGACCGTCGGCAGGTCGGGGAAGGTGGCGGCGCGCCGGGCCGAGGTGACCGCGAGCGGGCGGGTGCGACCGCTCTTCACGTGCGGCAGCGCGGTGATGAAGGTGTCGAACATGAGGTCGACCTCGCCGCCCATCAGCGCGGTCAGCGCCGGCGCGCCACCCTTGTACGGGATGTGCACCAGCTTGATGCCGGCCTGCGCATTGAACAGCTCGACCGCGAGGTGCGGTGCCGAGCCGTTGCCCGACGAGGCGAAGTTGAAGCGCCCGGGCGACTTCTTCGCCAGGGCGATCAGATCCTTCACCGTCTTCACCGGCACCGACGGATGCGCGAGGATCACGTAATTGAGTGTCGCGAACGGGGCGATCGGCGCGAAGTCCTTCTGCGCGTCGTAACTCGGCTTCGACAGGTGCGGGATGATCGCGAACGCCGACGAGGTGCCCAGCAGTAGCGTGTAGCCGTCGGGCGTGGCCTTCGCGACGAACTCGGTGCCCACCGCGCCACCCGCACCGGCGCGGTTCTCGACCAGCACCTGCTGGCCGAACTGCTCCGACACCTGCTGTGCGATCGCACGGCCGAGGATGTCGTTTGCGCCACCGGGTGCGAAGCTCACGACCAGGCGCACCGGCTTGATGGGCCATGCCTGGGGCTGGGCGTGGGCGTCGACGAAGGCGGCGGGAATGCCGGCCACGAGCAGGCAGGCGAGGCTGCAGGCGGGCAACGCCGGGCGTGCTGCCGCAGCAGCGGTAAATCTGGCGGTCATGCAACTCCTCCGTGGGGGTACTGGCCCGCCGGCTATCTCCGGTTCCGGGCGGTGCTACCATGCCGTATTGTGCCGCTGACCGGAGGAGGCTGCGATGCTGCTCGAGAAAATTGCCGACTATGCTGTCCATGAACAGACGTCCCGGCTGCCCGACGAGGTCTGGCATCACGCGAAGCGCTGCGTGATCGACTGGAGCGCGTCGCTGCTGCCCGGCATGTTGTGCGCGCCGGCGACGGTGCTGATCGAAGCACTGGAAGACGAGGTCGGCCACGGCCGGTGCAAGGTGCCGGTGTACGGCAGCGCGGCGAGCACCCGTGCCGCTGCGATGATCATGGGCGCGGGCTCGCACACGGTCGAGTTCGACGACATCTATCGTGCGGGTGGCTACCACCCCGGCTCGCCGACCATCAGCGCGGCGCTGGCGGCTGCGCAGTCGGTGGATGCCAGCGGCGAAGACTTCCTGCGCGGCGTGATCGTCGGCTACGAGGTATCCACCCGCATCTGCGAGGCGGTGATGCCCTCGCACTATGTGTACTGGCATACCACCGCCACCATTGGCTGCATCGGTGCAGCGGCGGCGGCAGCGACGGTGCTCAAGTGCAATCGCGAGCAGTTCATGAACGCGATCGCCAACGTCACCACGCACATGGCCGGCCTGCAGCAGGCGTTCCGCTCCGAGTCGATGACCAAGCCGATGCATGCGGCACATGCGGCCGATGTCGGCATGATGTCGGCGCTGGCCGCGAAGAAGGGCCTGACCGGCACGCTCGACATGCTCGAAGGCGAACTGGGCTTTGGCGCGGCGATGAGCAAGAACCCGGACTGGAGCAAGGCCACTGCCGGCCTCGGCGAGAAGTACAACATCACCGAGATCACCTTCAAGAACCACGGCTCCTGCGGCCACACCTTCGCCTCGATCGACGGCGCGCTGGTGCTGAAGGACCAGTACAAGCTCAACGCCGAGCAGATCGCCTCGATCCGGCTCGAGACCTACGGCCAGGCCACCGACATCTGCGGCCGCGACACGGTGACCTCCGCGTTCGAGGGCCGTTTCTCGCTCAAGTTCACGGTCGCCAGCGCACTGGTCCATGGCAGCGTCCGGCTCGACGCGTACACGCCCGAGCGGTTGAACGACGCGAAGGTGAAGGACCTGATGTCGCGCATCGAACTGGTCGAGGATCCAGTGCTGACGGCCGGCTACCCGACGCAGCGCGCCTCGCGGGTCAAGATGACCCTCACCGACGGCCGCAAGATCGAGTTCTTCCAGCCCTACCGCAAGGGCGATCCCGAACAGTTGCTGACCGACGCCGAGGTCGACGCCAAGTTCATGGAACTCGCCGCCCCGGTGCTCGGCGCCGAGAAGTCCAAGGCCCTGCTCGCCGCCCTGTGGAAGACCGAGGCCGGCAAGGCCTCGGCGCTGCCCTTCACCCGCTGACCCCGAAATCCGGGCCGAAATCCGGGTCAGAGACGATTTAGCCCCGAAATCCGGGTCAGAGACGATTTAGCCGAGGCTAAATCGTCTCTGACCCGGGTTTCGCTGGCCCGGATTTCGGTTCGACCTGCCCCAGCCCCGGTCAGCCGAAGTAGGCGTCTTCGAGCACCTTCATCTCGACGGTCTTGTTCTCCTTCGAGTCGCCCTGCATGTATTCGCCGGTGGGGCCGACACGGGAGCTGGCCTTGCCCTGCAGGGCGTAGTTCGGGGAGCCGACGCGCAGCATCACCAGCGGGCCCTCGGTCTCGACCGAGTGGAAGCGGTACAGCGAGCCTTTCGGCACCAGGATGCCTTCGTGCGCATGCAGCGTCGCCATCTCGCCGTCCTGGTCGTAGAACGTCGCTGCGCCCTGCAGGATGATGAAGGTATGGTCTTCGGTCGGATGGGCATGCAGGCCGTTCTCGCCGCCGGACGCGTAGACCTTCACCATCACGGTCAGGTCTTCGGTGGCTGCGACGGGGATGTTCGCGCGGCCCTGCTCGAGCAACTGGGTGCGCATCTTGAACGCCTGCGGCTTGCCCTTGTTGTCGGTGGCGATCTGGGTGAGCTTCTGGCGCAGCAGTGCCGAGTCGCTGAGGGCCGATTCCATTTCCCTGGGGACGAGTTTCATGTGCAGCCTCCTGGTGGGCGCGCACGTACCGGGACGGGCGCGCGGTTGCGATGAGGGCGTGGCAGCGGCGGGACGCCGTGAGTGCGCGGGCTGGGTTGGCAGGAAACTTGCTGGCACCGGAACCCGAACTGCTGCATTGTACGAACAATGGCAGTCGACAGCACCCTTGGCCAACGGAGCAACCATGCGTTCCATCCGTGTCATCACCGCAGCCGCCCCCGCCTTCCTCGGAGCCCTTGCCTTCGCCGCCCCGGCGTTCGCCCAGCCCGGTTCCGCCTTCCCGTCCAAGCCGGTGCGCATCATCGTGCCCTTCGCCCCGGGCGGCCAGTCGGACATCATCTCGCGGGTGGTCGGGCAGAAGCTCTCCGAGCAGTGGGGCCAGCCGATGGTCTACGAGAACCGCGGCGGCGCCGGTGGCACGCTGGGCATCGACGCGATGCTGCGTTCGCCAGCGGACGGCTACGCCATCGGTGCCGGCAGCCAGAGCGCCCTGTCGATCGCACAGCACCTCTACGCGAAACTTCCCTATGACCCCCTGAAGGAAGTGCAGGGCGTGGTCACGCTGGTGCTCACGCCCTATGCGGTCGCGGTGAACGCGCGCGTGCCGGTCAAGAACGTGGCCGATCTCGTCAAGCTGGCGCGCTCGAAGAACGGACTGCTGAACTACGGTTCGTCCGGTGCCGGTTCGATCTCGCACCTGGCTGCCGAGCTGTTCGGTGCCGCAGCCAACGCCCAGCTGGTGCACGTGCCCTACAAGGGCACCGCCCCAGCACTGGCCGGGCTGGCCACTGGCGAGATCGACCTGATGTTCTCCGACCTCACGCCGCTGGGACCGCATGTGGAGTCGGGCCGCGCACGCGTGGTGGCGATCGCCGGCTCGCGCCGCAGCAGCGCGGCCCAGGGCGTGAGCACGATCGCCGAGCAGGGGTTCCAGATGCAGCCGATCGACGGGCGCTATGGTCTCGTGGTGCCGAGCGGCACGCCACGCGAGGTCGTCAATCGCATCAACGCGGCCTCCGTGGCCGCGCTGAAGATGGCCGATGTGCGCAACCGCTTCGAGAACCAGCTGGGCTATGCGATCGTCGGCGACACACCGGACGACTACCAGCGCGCGATCCGCAGCGATTCCGAAGCCTTCGGCAAGGTGATCAAGCGGGTAGGCATCAAGGCCGAGTGACGGCCCGGATGCGGCACGTCAGTCCGCCTTCGCCCCCGACCGCTTGACCAGCTCCCGCCAGCGCGGGATCTCGGCGCGGATGAGCGCAGCGAACGCCTCGGGAGTGCTCGACGCTACGTCCACGCCCTGGGCGACGAAGCGCTCGCGCATCTCGGGCGAGGCATGAGCGTGCGTGGTGTATCCTGACTGATCGGCTGCGCGATACGCAGCCTCCATGATTCAGGAGACTTCCATGCCCAAAGGCCAGCAGCGCAGCAACAAGGAAGTCAAGAAGCCCAAGCAGACCAAGAAGCCGCTGCCGGCCGGCACCTCCGGGGCCGTGATCCCGGCAGGTGCGGCGGCCAAGCGCGGGAATCCCCCGGCCCGTTGACGATCGGGCGGGCTGCCTGCCCCCTCCGGTGGGCAGGACCCGTGGGCTGCTGCGTCCTGCTGCGCGTTACTTCGCGCTGGCCGTGACCTGGCTGATGTAGGCGATCAGGTCGGCGCGTTCCTTCGCATCGGCCAGCCCGGAGTAGGGCATGCGGTTGCCCGGCACCACGCCCTGTGGATCGGCCAGGAAGGTGTCCAGCGTCTGCCGCGTCCAGACGATCTTGCTGCGCCTGATCGCCGGCGAGTAGCGGAAGTCGTCCGACGCCCCGGCGGTGCGGCCGATGATGCCAGCCAGGCTCGGCCCGAGCGCATTTGCGTCCTGGCTTGCGCCGAGCGAATGGCAGGCCTTGCACTCGACGAACAGCTTCTCGCCGCGCCGCACGTCGCCTTGGGCCAGGGCTTGGCCGGCCGCCAGCAGCAGGCAGGCCGCGAACAGGGCGGGCAGGCGCCCGCGCTGGTATGCACTCATCCGTTCGTTCCTCTCGATCGGGCCCGCGCTCATGCCGACACCAGCGGACCGGGATTCTTCATGTAGCGGCTCTTGATGATGTCCGCCGTGCGGTAGGCGAGCGCGCCGACCAGGCCTGTCGGCTGGTACGCCCCGTTGTGCGGGAACACGTTGGCACCCATCACGAACAGGTTGTGCGCGTCCCAGCTCTGCAGGAACGGGTTGACCGCGCTGGTCTTCGGGTCGGTGCCCATCGGCGTGCCACCGCCGTTGTGGGTCGACAGGTAGGGCACGACCGTCCACGACTGCGGCTTGCCGTTGGCCGAACTCATCCGCGTCGCGTTCAGCGACTTGGCGAGTTCGTTCACGACCTGCGCCGCGTGCGCATTCATCCGGTGCTCGTTCTCCTTGAAGTCGAAGGTCATGCGCAGCAGTGGCTGGTTGAACGCGTTCTTGTAGGTCGGGTCGAGGTCGAGGTAGTTGTAGCGGTGCGGCATCGATCCGCCGCTGGACGTGATGCCCATCGACGAATCGCTCCACTTCGCCAGCGCCTCTTTCCAGGCGGTGCCCCAGGCGGGCGTGCCGCCCGGAACCGGACGGTTTCCGATCGGGAGGTTCGTGTTGTGGCCGGCCGACACGATGTATCCGCCGACGAAGCCGTGCGGGCCGCGGTCGAAGTTCCAGTTCGCGTTGAAGTCGTCGATGACCCAGTTGGTGCCGCCCGCGGAAATGAAGCGGTTGAAGCTGCGCCCCTCGAAGAACAGGTTGGCGCCGGTGCGCGTCTCGTAGCAGTAGTTGCGCCCGATCACGCCGGTCTGGGTCGCCGGGTCGTACGGCTGTCCGATGCCCGAGAGCAGCATCAGGTGGGTGTTGTTCATGGTGAAGGTCGCAAGCACCACCATCGACGCCGGCTGCTCGAGTTCCTCGCCGGTGAGCAGGTTGGTGTAGAGCACGCCGGTGACCCGCTTCGCAGACGGATCCTTCAGGATCTGCGTGACCCATGAGTGGGTTCGCAGCTCGAAGTTCGGGCTCTTCATCGCCGCCGGCACCACCGTGATATGCGGGCTTGCCTTCGCATTGGCCTCGCAGCCGAAGCGCTGGCAGAAACCGCAATACTGGCAGCCGCCGAAGGTTGCACCGTCCGGATTGGTGTAGGCGCGCGAGGCGTTCGCGGCCGGGCGCGGGAACGGATGGTAGCCGGCCTTGGTCGCCGCCTCGGCGAACAGCTGCGAGGAGAGCACGCTCTTCAGCGGCGGCAGCGGGTACTCGCGCGCACGCGGCCCCTCGAACGGATTGCCGCCGGGCTGGACCTTGCCCTTCAGGTTGCCTGCCTTGCCGGACACCGCCGCCACGTACTCGAACTTGTCGTAGTACCGCTCCATCTCGGCATAGGTGATGCCCCAGTCGCGCAGGTCGGACATCTCGGAGGAGATGAACTTCGCCCCGTAGCGCTGCTCGTACAGGCTGCGCACCTTGAACTCGTTGTCGGACCAGCGCCAGGTGCCGCCGCTCCAGTGCAGGCCCGAGCCACCGACCGCCTCGCCGGGCAGGAACGAACCGAGCCGGCGTACTGGCAGTGCGTCCTGCTTCGGCGTGTTGCGCATCGTGACGGTGTCGCGCGAGGCGTCCTGCATCATCTCCTGGCGCTGCACGTAGCGCAGTTCGTCGCGCACCTGCTGCAACTGGAAGTCAGCGTCGGTCGTGGTCATCTTGCCGCGTTCGAGCGCGACCACCTTCAGCCCTGCCTCGGAGAGTTCCTTCGCGAGGATGCCGCCCGTCCAGCCGAGGCCGATGATGACCGCGTCGACTTCCTTCAGTTTCCTGGCTGCCATGTCGAGGTCTCCGGTCAGCTGATGTCGGCGATGCCGAGCGGGTTGGTGGGCATCTTCCGGTCGCGGAACTTGTCGATGTTCTGCTGGTTGGTCGCGATGACACCCGGGAAGTTCACCAGCTTCCAGCCGGCCTTGTCGCGGTTGCCGCCGTAGATCGGGTCGGCGAACATGCCTTCCATCACGTTCTGGTAGAGCATGCCGAAGAAGGTGCGCACCGGCGGACCGTTCTCGAGCGTGACCTTGCCCTGCTGCATGCCGACCAGGAAGGCCTCGCGCTGCTCGGGCGTGATCTTGTCGAAGGTCTTGCCGTAGGCCTTGACGCAGGCGGCATTGGCCGCCGGGATCGCCGCCCGGTACAGCTCGGAGGGCGTCATCGGCAACTGGTAGCCCTGGTTGCCGGTGCCCTGCTTCCAGGGCCCCTGGCGATAAAGGCGCTCACCCTTGCCCCAGCCGCTGGCCAGGGCCCGGTCGATGTAGGTGTGCAGACCGAGGTCGGTACCCTTCGCGGTGAGGGAGTCGGCCGGGATCATGTGGTCGACGACCGCCTCGATGAAGGCACCCTCTTCGGGCGACAGGAACACGTACCCTGGCGCAGCCGGCGCGCTGGCTGCGGCCTTGCCTGCGGCCGGCTGGGCTGCGGCGGTGGCCGGCAGCGTGGTGGTCATGGCGGCAGCGCCGCTCACGACTGCGCCCCTCAGGAACGCGCGTCGGCCTTCCGGATCTCGATCCATCTCCTCCCCCCCCTCTTGTGTTGAGGATCGCCCGGTCGATGCCGTGGACAGGATGCCCGCCGGATGCCGGTGCTGTACGGCAGTTCGATGCAACCGGGACGTCGAGTCCCGCCTGCATGCTGCCCGGTGACAATGTAGCAAGCGGCTGTACGGGCGTAAAGTAGCGATCTGGTACCGATCAGTTACAGATTGCCCGATGCCAGGGTATCGGTTCGTAGCGCCGGTTTCCCGGTGTGGCTCGCGCGGCGCAGGTAGCGTGCAATGGCCTCCTTCCCGGAGGAAACGCCATGGAACGAAAGTGCCTGCACTCGGCCCTGCCGCTGCGATCCGCCAGCCTGCTACTGGTCGGCCTGCTCGCCGTCGCGCTGGCGGGCGGCTGCGCCGTGCAGAAGACGATCGTGTACGAGGGGCGTGCGTTCCCGGTCGAACGCATCGTCGGTATCGACGCGGCCTGGCGCGACGGGCTCGACCGCAACGCGGTGCGCGGCCTGCTGGGGACGCCCTATGCGACCGGGAGCAACGCGGACGGACAGGCCTTCTGGCTCTATCGGTGCCGCGGGCAGTCGACCACCAGCGGTGGTGGCGGCATCGGGATCGTCGGGGTCGTCGCCTCGCAGGCGGCCACCGGCGGCGAGATCTGGCTGGTGTTCGACGCAGCAGGTCGTGTGCGCCAGGTCGCGTGGGAGATCGCCAGCCCGGAGGCGTACCGGACGCTGGCCGCCGGTGGTGCCCGATGAGCCGCTGCAATCTGACCGCGCTGCTCTGCTGCCTGCTGCTGGCCGGTTGCGCGGTTGGTGGTGGCCGGATGAACGTGGCGGCTGACCGGCCGTTCGCGCGTGCGGCCCTAGACGGTGTCGTCCCCGGCATGGCCGAGGCGGAGGTCGTGGCGCGCCTCGGGTTGCCCGTCGCTTTCGGCGTGGACGAGCGGGGACGTCGCTATCTCCAGTACAGCCAGTTCGCATTCGCGTCCACCGTGTTCGGGGCTGGCACCGGTCCGATCGGGGTCAATGCGCTGGTGGTCCAGGCGAGTGCCAGCGGCTTCGAGGCGAGGGTGTACTTCGAGGCGGGACGCGTCACCCGGGTCGCCACCCGGGTCTACGAGCCGCCTGAGGGCGCGGGCGGGGAGACGGCCGGGGAGACGGGCGGGGCGCAGGCCGCAGGCACGCGCCGATAGCCTGGCCGCATTGTGGCAAGATTCATGGCAGCGATTTGTACGGACCCATGCGCATGACACGCATCGATCGCCTGATAGCCCGGTTGCTGGTCGTCCTCGTCGGCGTACTGCCGGTCGCGCAGCCGATCGGCGAGGCGCGGGCGGCCGGTGGGCAGTTCAACCCGCGCTGGACCTCGATGCCCGTGTCACCGACGGTGACGGTCCGTTATCCGCTGGACAACTGGTCGCTGCTCGGCGAGATCGCCGGCCGCGGCGGTGGCGGTTACGACCTGCGCATGCTTCAGGGTGAGCGCTGGATCACCGCCGGCCGGGAAGAGGTCGGCCAGCTCGGGCTCGGCTCCGACGTCGTGTCGAAGCTGGTCATGGCCTTCCCCGGCCATGCCGCGATGGTGTTCGCGACGTACTCCCCGGAGAACGCACAGCTGCGCATCCGCGTGGTGAAGGCGGAGCGGCAGGCCGATGGCCGCATCCGCAGCTACCTCGGCGACTTTACGCCGCACCATGGAGAGCGATGGGCCGCACAGCGGCACTACCTGTCCGCGTCCGAGGCGGCGGATCCGATCCGCGCAGGACGCAACCCGTTCGCGGTGTTCCGCCCGGCGGACCAGACCGATCCGGTGTTCTACAACATCGGCTGGAGCGCAGCCCAGGTCGCTGTCGGCCATGCAATGCGCCTCTATAGCGCCCCGGCCGGCTTCATCGCGATGACCGACACCCGCTGGACGCAGGTCGTCACCCGCTCCGGCAACCTGTTGCGCCAGCGCGTGGACACCACGACCCAGGCCTGGGTTCGCCCGCGCTGGTTCGTCGCATTGCCGGTCGACCAGCAGCCCTACGGCGTACAGGCTGCGATCTGCACGCTGCCCGGTTCCACCTCGTGCCCGACGGTCGAACAGCTCGCCCAGAGCGGCGTGTCGGTGTCCCAATGGGACGGCGGAAACATGCCGAGCCCGGAGGACCTGCTGTACTCCTGGACCGATTCGCGGTCGGGGTTCACGGTGCTGGCGTTTGCGCTGGTGACGGCGGCGTTTGTTTGGGTGGCGGCGACGGCAATCACCGCATATGCGGGGGCAAGTAGCTTTGCTGGACAACTAGGGACGAGTTCTCTTTCTCCCGGTTGGGCGAGCGTCTACTCAGGTGGCGCTTACACGGTGGGATCAACCGTGCTGGGCGGCGGTGGCCCCTTAACATCTGCACAGCAAGAGTTCTTGGGTGCTACTGGTTCTGGATTTCTGGAAAGGCCGCAGGCCACTGATATTCATTCAGCAGAGTTGGCTGCCATTACATCAAGGCGCCATATTCATGGAGAACTGGAAGCCAACCTATCCGGAGTGCGACAGTTTTACGATGGAAGACGTCCACGTTCTGATTCCACTTCCATCCAGAACACAACGCTGGAAATGCGATCACGCTATGCAGAGTGTGTCAGCCGCGGCATGCGAGGTGCTCTCCTAAGTCAATGCACCGCAGGCATTGCTTGGCGCTAGTTGCCGAACAGCGCTTGAATAGTGCGCCAGTCGTAGTCTTCGCAAATCACGCCCGCCGCAGTTGTCGTTCGCGACAGACCTCCACCCACCCAGCTACACCCCGGTTTTTCTCCTCTCGAAGCGATTCGAATAAGCTCAGAAAAGCGGTTTGAACCGAACCTAACGACGACAATGTCATTGGTCTTGATGTTCTCTTTGACTGGCGCATAAACAGCGACGCCCTTTAGCCCTCCCCAGTAGGTGTTCATAAACATCACGCTTACGTATGTATAGCGGTCTGGGTGCTCGCACCATGAGTAAGTTCCAAGACTGCAGAGTCGTTTCCCAGTTTCGCTCTTGAGTGCTGAATGCACGACCTCTGGGCTTACGCGGTTAACCCACCCATAGAGGATGAGACCGTCAAGTTTCTCCCTCGTATCGGCCTGCATGGTCGAAGCGCAGCCGAGGAGACATATGACCAAAAGAAAGGGCGCTATCCACCGGATCATTGACATCGAGTGTCGCTCGACTGATTTTTAGTTCGGTTAAATCGTTTCCGCTAAGGCGACGGACATTCGATAGCTTCGCCATTGATTTACCTTCTACTAACAGTGACGCAAGCCGCCCGCTACCTTACCCGCCCCCCGCGTCCTCTCAAACGTCTCCTGCACCACCAACGCGTCATAGCTTGCGCGGTGCCTTCGTTCCTGGCTCTCCGACAGCAGCACCCGCTTGGTGTCCGACCACGCCTCCATCTGCCCTTCCGACAGGATCATCTCCAGCGGGCTGAAGGTGAACTCGCAGCGCATCGCGGCGGCCGCGTAGAGCCGGTCGAGCCAGGGGCGGTCGACCACCCAGCCGTCGCTGTACGCGGTGCGGCCACTCAGCAGTTCGTTCAGCTTGCCGGCGACCTCGAACACCGGCCTGCCGTGGGCGAGCAGGGTGGCGCGGGCGATGCCGTGCAGGGTCTCGGCATTCGGGTCCCAGTGGGTCCAGTCGTCCCGGGGCACGACGAGGGAGCAGTACTTGCGTCCGTCGTCCAGTACCAGGCCGACCTCGATCGGATAGCTGTCCGGGCCGAACCCGGAGGCTTCGATGTCGATGATGATCGGCGGACGGCGCGGGGGCATGGATGAACGATAGCGCGCCCTGCGCGTTGCGGGAAGGGCCGCCGCCGATGCGGGGGCGGCCCTTGCGCGCGGTTACTGCGGTTTGCTACTTGCTGCGCTTGCGTGCGCCGCGCGCTGCGGCGATGCGCATCCGCAGTGCGTTCAGGCGGATGAAGCCGCCGGCGTCGGCCTGGTTGTAGGCGCCCTGGTCGTCCTCGAAAGTGGAGATCTTCATGTCGAACAGGGTGTCGGTCTTGGACTCGCGGCCGACGCAGATCACGGTGCCCTTGTACAGCTTGAGCTTGACCGTGCCGTTGACCGTCTCCTGCGAGGTGTCGATCAGGGTCTGCAGCAGCTTGCGCTCGGGGCTGAACCAGTAGCCGTTGTAGATCATCCGCGCGTAACGCGGCATCAGGTCGTCCTTGAGCGCGAGCACTTCGCGGTCCATGGTGATGGATTCCATCGCCCGGTGTGCCTTGAGCATGATGGTGCCGCCAGGCGTCTCGTAGCAGCCGCGCGACTTCATGCCAACATAGCGGTTCTCGACCAGGTCGAGGCGGCCGATGCCATGCTTGCCGCCCAGGCGGTTGAGTTCGATCAGCACCTTGGCCGGGGACATCTTCACCCCGTTCACCGACACGATGTCGCCGCGCTGGTAGCCCAGCTCGATGTATTCCGGCTTGTTGGGTGCCTTCTCGGGCGACACGGTGAGCCGCCACATCGACGCTTCCGGCTCGAAGCTCGGGTCCTCGAGGATGCCGCCCTCGTACGAGATGTGCAGCAGGTTGGCGTCCATCGAGTAGGGCGCGCCGCCGCCCTTGCGCTTCTTGTAGTCGACCGGGATCTTGTGCTGGTCGGCATAGGCGAGCAGTTTCTCGCGCGAGAGCAGGTCCCATTCACGCCAGGGGGCGATCACCTTCACGTCGGGCATGAGCGCATAGGCGCCCAGCTCGAAGCGCACCTGGTCGTTGCCTTTGCCGGTGGCACCATGCGAGATGGCGTCCGCACCGGTCTTCTTCGCGATCTCGACCAGCCGCTTGGCGATCAGCGGGCGCGCGATCGAGGTGCCGAGCAGGTACTCGCCTTCGTACACGGTATTCGCGCGGAACATCGGGAACACGAAGTCGCGCACGAACTCTTCCTGCAGGTTCTCGATGAAGATCTGCTTCACGCCGAACATCTGCGCCTTCTTGCGCGCAGGTTCCACCTCTTCGCCCTGGCCGATGTCGGCGGTGAAGGTGATCACCTCGCACTCGTACACGTCCTGCAGCCACTTCAGGATCACCGAGGTGTCGAGGCCGCCGGAGTAGGCGAGGACGACTTTCTTGGGGGCGCTGCTGTTCTTCTTGGCCATGGATTCGGATGTCGGACGGGTGGGTTGATGGTTGGGAAAGGAGGGTTGGTGGAGACTCGTGGCGGAGGCCGCCGTCGTCGGACGGATGCTCAGTCGAGCCGGATCGCCAGCTTGCGGATGACCGGTTCCCAGCGCGTCGCCTCGGAACGGATCAGGGCGGCGAATGCTTCCGGACGTCCCCCGGCGGGGTCGAGCCCTGCAGCGGTGATGCGGCTGCGCGCGTCCGGATGCGCGAGGATCGCATTGATCGCGCCATTGAGTCGACCGATCAGCGCCGCTGGCGTGCCGGAGGCTACCAGTATGCCGTTCCAGAGCATCGCCTCGAAGCCGGGATAGCCCGATTCGGAAAGTGTCGGCAGATCGGGAAAGAGCGGGTAGCGTGACGCGCTTGTCACTGCGAGTGCGCGGATCCGGCCGGATTGCAGGTGCGGTGCCAGCGCCGTGGGTGCGGAGAACACCGCCTGCGCTTCGTTGCGCGCGACTGCGGCCACGGCCGGTGGGGCGCCGTTGTACGGGCTATGCACCGCGTCGAAGCCGGCCACCGAGCGGAACAGCTCCATCGTGAGGTGCGACGAACTGGCGTTGCCGACCGAGGCATAGGTCAGGCGACCGGCGCTCGACCTGGCCTGCGCCACCCAGTCGGCCACGGTGCGCGCGGGCAGGTCGGCATGGATGGCCAGCAGGTTCGGCGAAGTGCTGGTGACGACCACGGGTGCGAGGTCGCGCCCCGGGTCATAGGGCAGCTTTGCGTAGAGAAACGGCGCGAGCGCCAGGGGGCCATTGAAGCTGATGAGCAGGGTGTGGCCGTCCGGGGCCGACTGCGCGCCGGCCGCCGTCGCGACGGTGCCACCGCCCGCTGGCCGGTTATCGACGACCACCTGCTGGGCGATGCCGTCGCGCAGCCGCTCGCCGATGACGCGGGCGATCACGTCGAGCGAACTGCCCGGACCGGCCGCGACCAGGAAGCGCAACGGGCGCGACGGCCAGTCCTGGGCGCCGGCAGCGACGGTCGGCAGCCCCGATACGAGCAGCGCAGCCAGTGCAGGCACCGCGTCCGCTGCCCCGCGCCGCAGCGGTCCGGGAGCCCGCGCGAAATGCGTGTCTGACCCGGATTTCGACCCGGATTTCGGGGCGGGGAGCCGCGCGAAATGCGTGTCTGACCCGGGTTTTGCAGGAAAGGGGGGGAGCCCCGATTCCGGGGTGTTCACGGCGTGACGCGGCCCAGCAGGAGGAACTCGAGCAGGGCCTTCTGCACGTGCATGCGGTTCTCGGCTTCGTCCCAGACGACGCTCTGCGGGCCGTCGATCACCTCGGCGGTGACTTCCTCGCCGCGGTGGGCGGGCAGGCAGTGCATGAACAGGGCCTCGGGCTTCGCCGCGCGCATCATCTCGGCGTCGACGCACCAGTCTTCGAATGCCTTCATGCGCTGGGCGTTTTCGGCCTCGAAGCCCATGCTGGTCCACACGTCGGTGGTGATCAGGTCGGCGCCGCGGGCGGCGTCCATCGGGTCGGCGAACTGCTCGAAGTGGGTGGTGTCGTAGATGCCGGCGCGTTCGGGCTCGACTTCGTAGCCGGGCGGGGTGGACACGTGCACGTTGAAGTCGAGTACGGTGGCCGCCTGTAGCCAGGTGTTGCACACGTTGTTCGAGTCGCCGATCCAGGCGACCGTCTTGCCCTGGATCGGGCCGCGATGCTCGATGAAGGTGAAGATGTCGCCGAGGATCTGGCAGGGGTGGTACTCGTTGGTCAGGCCGTTGATGACCGGCACGCGCGAGACCTTGGCGAATCGCTCGACGATGTCCTGCCCGAAGGTGCGGATCATCACGATGTCGACCATGCGCGAGACCACCTGCCCCATGTCCTCTACCGGTTCGCCGCGCCCGAGCTGGGTGTCGCGGGTGTTCAGGTAGATCGCCGCGCCGCCGAGCTGGTGCATGCCGGCCTCGAACGACAGGCGGGTCCGCGTGCTGGCCTTCTCGAAGATCATCGCCAGCGTACGGTCTTCGAGCGGCCAGTAGCGGCGGTAGGACTTGAACTCGCCCTTGATCCAGGCGGCGCGCGCGAACAAGTGCTCGTACTCTTCCCGGCTGAAGTCGAGGAAGGTGAGGTAGTGCCGAAGCGGCGTCATGTCCTTGCCCGGGCTGGCCTGCACCGTCTACCGCGAGAGGAACTTGCGGATCAGCGGCGAGAGCGTCGACACGATCTGGTCTGCCTGCGCGTCGGAGATGATCAGCGGCGGCAGCATGCGCACGATGTTGTCGTAGGTGACGTTGATCAGCAGGCCGGCTTCAAGCGCCTGGGCGACCAGCTCGTTGCACGGGCGGTCGAGCTCGATGCCCAGCATCAGGCCGGCGCCGCGGATCTCGGTGATGCCAGAGACGCCCGCGAGTTCCTGCCGGAAGCCGGCCAGCATGCGATCGCCGAGCACGCGTGCCCGGTCGAGCAGGCCTTCGTCCTCGATGATCTGCAGGGTGGTCAGGGCCGTGCGGCAGATGAGCGCGCCGCCGCCGAAGGTGGTGCCGTGGTGGCCCGGGCCGAACACGTTTGCCGCCACGCCGCGCGCGACGCAGGCGCCGATCGGCATGCCATTGGCGAGGCCCTTGGCCAGCGTCAGCACGTCGGGCATCAGGTCGGTGTGCTGGTAGGCGAACCACTTGCCCGTGCGGCCCATTCCGCTCTGCACTTCATCGAGCATGAACAGCCACTGCTTGCGGTCGCACAACTCGCGCAGGTGGGCGAGGTAGGTCTTCTCGGGGATCTGGATGCCGCCTTCGCCCTGCACCGGCTCGACCAGCACCGCGACGATGTTCGCATTGTTCTCGGCGACCCGGTTCACTGCCTCGAGGTCGTTGAACGGCACGCGCGCGAAGCCGCCGAGCAGGGGTTCGAAGCCGGCCTGCGCCTTGCGGTTGCCAGTGGCCGAGAGGGTGGCGATGGTGCGGCCATGCCAGGAACGGTCCATCACGACGATGGTCGGCAGTTCGACGCCACGCTGGTGGCCGTACAGCCGCGCCAGTTTGATTGCCGACTCGTTCGCCTCGGCGCCCGAACAGTTGAAGAACGCGTTGTCCATGCCGGAGAGCTGCGCCAGCTTTTCGCCCAGCTGTTCCTGCTCGATGATCCGGTAGATGTTCGAGGTATGGATCACCTTCGCGGCCTGGTCGGCGATGGCCGCGACCAGCCTCGGGTGTGCATGGCCCAGACCGTTGACCGCGATGCCCGCCAGCGCATCGAGGTATCGCTTGCCCGATTCGTCCCACAGCCATGCGCCTTCGCCGCGCACGAATGCGACCGGCAGTCGCTTGTAGGTATTCATCAGGTGAGCAGACATCGGGCCCTCCGGGGGCTATGGGCAAATGAGGCAGTTACGAAAAGGAAGACGGAGCCGCACAAGTGAGCGTGGCGCCGTTCACGGCGTGAGGCCCGCTCATGAAGTTCGGGCGGACCTTGCTGGACGGATTCGCAAAAGACAACGGCGGCTGCTGCCGCCGTACGCATCGGTCGCGAGACCGATGCGGATTTTGATCCTGCCTGCCGTCGACTGCAAGAGAAGGCAGACTGTAGCCTGCTGTTGCCGGGAGGACCGTACGTCACGGCTGCTACACTCGCAGGCGTGTACTACGCTCCTCTACTCGATGGCCGTCCCGAGGACAGCCGCATCCGGAACAACCGCTCAGGCGATCGCCTTGACCGCAGCCGACAGGCGGCTCTTGTGCCGGGCGGCCTTGTTCTTGTGCACGATGCCCTTGTCGGCGATGCGGTCGATCACCGAGACGCTGGTGTTGAACGCAGCCTGTGCATCGGCCTTGTTGCCGGCGGCGATCGCGGTGCGAACCTTCTTGATCGCGGTGCGCAGCGCCGAGCGCAGGGTGGTGTTGTGGGCGCGCTGGGCGTCGGCCTGGCGTGCACGTTTGCGGGCTTGAGCGGAATTGGCCACGGCGGATCTCTGTCGAAGGTACGGTTGGACGCCCGGGCGAGAACGGGCTCGGGCAGCAGCGAAAAGCCTTGGATAGTACTTCGGACCCGCCGGGAATTCAACCCATCCGGTCCGAAAGGCTGTCGATGAACCTCCTGCGCGCTTTCGGGGCCGTCAGCAGCATGACGCTGATCTCCCGCATTCTCGGCTTCGCCCGCGACCTGCTGATCGCTCGCATGTTCGGCGCCGGTGCTGCCACCGACGCGTTCTTCGTCGCCTTCAAGCTGCCTAACCTGTTGCGCAGGATCTTTGCCGAGGGTGCCTTCTCGCAGGCATTCGTGCCGATCCTGGCCGAGTACCGGAACCGGCGCGGCGAGGACGACACCCGGCATCTCGTCGACCATGTCGCTGGAACCCTCGCCGTTGCGCTGATCGTGGTGACCGCACTGGGCATCGTCGCCGCGCCGGCGATCGTATGGCTGTCGGCACCGGGCTTCACGGCGAATCCGGACAAGTTCGCGCTGACCGTCGACCTGCTGCGCATCACCTTTCCCTACATCCTGTTCATCTCCCTGACCGCGCTCGGCGCAGGCATCCTGAACACCTACAGCCGGTTCTCGATCCCGGCCTTCGCACCGGCGCTGCTGAACCTGTCGTTCATCGCGTTCGCGCTCTGGTTCGCGCCCCTGTTCGATCCGCCAGTGAAGGCCCTGGCCTGGGCGGTGTTCGTCGGCGGCCTGCTGCAGCTCGCGTTCCTGATGCCCTTCCTTCGCCGCCTGCGCCTGCTGCCACGACCGCGCTGGGGCGGCAGCGACGAGGGCGTGCGCCGGATCCTGCGGCAGATGGGGCCGGCGGTGTTCGGCGTGTCGGTCGGACAGATCAGCCTGCTGATCAACACGGTCTTCGCATCCTTCCTCGTCAGCGGCAGCGTGTCCTGGCTTTACTATGCCGATCGGCTGATGGAGTTCCCGACCGGCCTGCTGGGCGTCGCGCTGGGTACCATCCTGCTGCCCAGCCTTGCGCGCAGCCATGCCGACCGCACGGTCGAGGAATACAGCCGACTGCTGGACTGGGGCCTGCGCATCACGCTGATGCTGGCGGCGCCGGCCGCGGTTGCGCTGGCGGTGCTGTCCATGCCGCTGGTCGCCACCCTGTTCCACCACGGCGCGTTCGGCGCCCACGATGTCGCGATGACCCGCGCGGCACTGACCGCCTACAGCGTCGGGCTGATCGGCCTGATCGCGGTGAAGGTGCTCGCCCCCGGTTTCTATGCCCGGCAGGACGTGCGTACGCCTGTGAAGATCGGGTTGATCACGCTGGCCGCCACGCAGGCGATGAACCTCCTGTTCATCCAGCCGTTGGCCCACGCCGGCCTCGCCCTGGCGATCGGGCTTGGCGCCTGCCTGAATGCATGGCTGCTGCTGCGGGGTCTGCGCGGCATCGGCGCCTACCAGCCCCAGCCGGGGTGGGCGCTGTTCGGCGTCAAGATTCTTGCCGCGCTCTGCCTGATGGCCGCTGCGCTGTGGTGGGCGGCAGGCCCGCAGGCGCAGTGGCTGGCATGGCAGGGACTGGAGCGTGCACTGCGCCTGGCCGCAGTCTGCGCGATCGGGGGCTGCGTCTACTTCGCCGCGCTCGCTGCGTTCGGCTTCCGCCTGAAGGATTTTTCGCGCCGCGTCACAGGTTGATGCACGCCGTCTGCGACGGATGCGTCCGTCGCAGACGAATCAGTGCCCGATGAAGCGTGCGCGGTAGGCGGATGGCAGGTCAGCGAGTGCGAGCATCATCGGCAGGTCGGCGACGCCGAACTCCGGGTCGTGTGCCGGTGCACCGAGTACCTTGCCCCCGCAGCGCAGGTAGCCCTTGATCAGCGCTGGCGGCTCCGCCTCGGACCGGACTTCGACCCCGTCGAGCGCCAGAGGCCGTCGTGGCAGTACCCGGAACTGCGGCTCGCACAGATGGGTGGTGCGCAGCGCCTGCCACAGGCTGACGGCCTGCTGGCCGCCGTCCTGCATCGGGATGCTGGCGCAGCCGATCATGTAGTCGAGCCCGGTGCGCTCCATGAACTCGCCCAGTGCGCTCCACAGCAGCAGCATCACGCTGCCGCGCCGCCATTCCGGCGCGGTGCAGGATCGACCGAGTTCCGCCATCCGTGGCCGTAGTGCATCGAGCCGGCGGATGTCGAACTCGCTTTCGGTGTACAGGCCGCCGGTGCGGCGTGCGCCCGCGGGCGTGAGCACGCGATACGTCCCCACCACCTCGGCCGGGGAACTGCCCGAGGCAGTGGTGCGCACCAGCAGGTGTTCACAGGCGTCATCGAAGCGGTCGACGTCGAGGCCGGGCGGCGTGCCCGGCGGGACATCGATCTTCGCGCCCATCTCGTCGACGAACACCCGGTAGCGCAGTCGTTGCGCCTGCCGGACTTCGTCCTGATGGGTGGCCCACGCGATTTCCAGCGCGGGGGGACGTTTCCGCGTGGTGGGAACATCAGCGCGGCAGATCGGGGAAGCAGCGGTCGCGAGCATGGACAGGCGGGCTGTTGTGACGTGACCAGAATGCAACGCCACAGTTATGGCTGCGTGACGCTTGCGTGAAGGTTTTGAGAAGGCCGGTGCCCGGAGTGAACCGCAGGCAGGTCAGGCGGCGAACTTCGCCTTGGCCGCGTCATTCTCCGTAAGGATGCGTTCGGGACGTGCGACGCGGGTCATCACCGCTTCGAGACGCTCGACTACCGCATCCCAGCCGCAAGCGCAGGCCGTCGCCCGCGCGCGGCGGCCGATCGCCCGGGCACGCGAGCGGTCACCTGCGAGCACGGCGGCGCCTTCAATGAACGCGGCGGAGTCGTCGAACGGGGCCAGCAGACCGTTCTCACCCGAGCGGATCAGCTTTGCCGCTGCGGCGTAGTCGAACGCGACCACCGGCAGTCCGCTCGCCATCGCCTCCGTGGTCACGTTGCCGAAGGTTTCGGTCAGGCTGGGAAAAAGGAACAGGTCGGCCGATGCATAGTGTGCGGCCAAGTCGCCGCCTGTCCGTTCGCCCGCCATCACCGCATCGGGACAGCGTTCCCGGATGCGGGCACGCAGTTGCCCGTCGCCGACCACCACCAGCCGTGCGCCCGGCACGCGCGCACGGATCGCTTCGAACGCGTCGACCAGGATCTCGAGGTTCTTCTCCGGCGCCAGGCGGCCGACGCTGAGCACGACCGCGTCGTCCGGCCCCACGCCCCAGCTGGCACGCAGCGCTTCGCTGCGATGTGCCGGATCGAAGCGCACCGTATCGACCCCGCGTGCGACGACCGCGAGGTCATGCAGGCCGCGCGCCTCGAGTTCCCGGCGCAGGGCTTCCGTGGGCACCATCGTCTGCTGCGTGCGATTGTGGAAGTGCCGCAGGTAGGCTGCGATCGCGCCATGCAGCCAGCCGATCCCGTAGTGGGCGCTGTAGGCATGGAAGTTGGTCCGGAATTCCGAGGTCACCGGCAGCCCGAGCGATCGGGCCGCCACCAGCGCCGACCAGCCGAGCGGCCCTTCGGTGGCGATGTGAACCAGGTCTGGCATCTGCTGCTTCCAGAGTGTCTGCAACCGGCCGCGGCAGGGCGTGCCCATCCGCAGTCCCGGATAGAACGGCACGGGCAGGCTGCCCAGGAGCACGTCGTCAGGCGGCAGGACGGCGCCCGGAGCCCCCGCCTTGGACGGCCGCGGGCGCACCAGCTGCACGCTGTGGCCGCGCCGGCGCAGGCCCTCGACCATCGAGGCGACCGTGGTTGCCACGCCGTTCACGTCTGGCGGATAGGTCTCGGTCACATACGCGATGCGCAGCCTGCACTCGGCGAGGGCGGCCGGGCCGGCTTGTGTATTCGAGGGTGTCGTCGATAGCGTTGAGGGAAGCATCCGCGCAGGGTGTCAGTCGCATGATGCAGCGTGATGAAGGTTGCATGTCGGTAGGTGACATGAAAATGTCACGGTTCCTTCATGGACGTCGACCAAGATCGAACCGCGCCGGGCACGGCTTGCGTTTGCGGCCCGCGTCCGACCAATCTCAGGAGGGCATCCGTGAAGGAAATATTGAGGGAACTCGCAGTGCAGCGCTGGGACGACCATCGCTACTATCACCATAGCCGGATCAACCAGTCGCTCCACCTGTTGAGCGCGGTGAGCTTTCTCGTCGCCTACGTGCTGCTGTTCATCAATCCCGCCGCGGCCGCCATCCTCGGCTGGTGCGTGTCGATGACCTCGCGCCAGGCCGGGCATTTCTTCTTCGAGCCGCGCGGCTACGACGAGGTGAACAAGGCCACCGACGAATTCAAGGAAGCGGTGAAGATCGGCTACAACATCCGCCGCAAGATCGTCCTGATGGCGGCCTGGCTTCTGTTGCCGCTGGTCCTGTGGGCAACGACCGCGGGCAACGGTGCACCGATCGGCGAGTTCCTGCACACGCTAGGCATGTGGTGGCTGGCGCTCGCCGTGGCCGGATTGCTGTTCCGCGTCGGGCAGCTGTGGGTCACTCAGAGCCTGCTGACCGGGTTGACCTGGGCCCTGAAGATCCTGACCGACCCGTTCCACGACGTGGCGCTGTACTACAAGGCTCCGCTCTACCTGCTGCGCGGTGAACTCATCGACCCGATGACCCACGTGCACCGCCCATGAACGGACGCAGGCGCTCGCGCAGTGCTTCGGCGAGCACCTGCCTGCGGATCGAACGGTTGGTGACCACGGGGCTCTCCCACCACCAACCGTCCTCGCGCATCTGCGTGCATGCCGCCAGGAAGCGATCGCAGACCTGCTCGAACTCGGCGTCGCCATAGTTGAGACTGAACACCATGCGCCCTGTGCCTACCCAGCTCAACGCCAGGCCATGGAGACGGAGATAGAACTGCAGCATCCAGTTGTAGCGCGAGGGCAGGGTGTAATCGACCGTCCAGATCGACGAGATGTTTGCCACGCGAACCGGCAGCCCGGCATCGGCCAGCCTGCGGTTGAGGTGTTCGGCACGCGCGTTCCAGCGCGCATCCAGTCCGTCGTACAACGCCGCCACCTGCGGCGTCTCCATCCGGTCGAGGAAGGCCTTCATCGTGCCCATCACGTACGGGTGCGAGTTGAACGTGCCGCGCGCGAAGCAGATGTCGGCCGGGCGATCCTCGCGGAACCGTTTCATCAGGCTGCTGCGGCCGCAGACCACACCTACCGGCAGGCCGCCGCCGAGCGTCTTGCCGTAGGTGACCATGTCGGCGCGCACGCCGAAGTATTCCTGTGCCCCACCCGGGGCCAGGCGGAAGCCGACGAAGATCTCGTCGAAGATCAGCACGATGCCGTTTGCGGTGCACGCCTCGCGCAGCTTGTGCAGCCACTGCGTGTAGCGCTCGCGGTCGAAGCCGGCGCGGCGCCCGCTGTCGAGCAGCGAGGAATCGCCCGGCGCGCCCTTGTTGGGATGCAGGCCCTGCAACGGGTTGACCAGGACGCAGGCGATGTCGCGCCGGGTGCGCAGCACCTCCAGCGACCGCTCGTCCATGTCTTTCAGAGTGTAGGTCTCGCGCGGCGGCAGCGGGTTGCCCAGCCCCGGCTGCACGTCTTCCCACCACCCGTGGTACGCACCGCAGAACCGCACCAGGTGCGAGCGGCGGGTGTGGTAGCGCGCGAGGCGTACCGCCTGCATCACGGCCTCGGTACCCGACATGTGGAACGACACCTCGTCCAGGCCGGAGATGCGCTTGATCCGGGCGGCGTTCTCCAGCACGCACGGATGGTAGTCGCCGAGCACCGGCCCGAGTGCGCGCACGCTCTCGACCGCTTCGTCGATGCATTCCTTGTAGAAATCGTATCCGAACACGTTCACGCCGTAGGATCCGGTCAGATCGAGGAAGGTGTTGCCGTCCACGTCGGTCACGGTCACGCCGGCGGATTCGCGCAGGAACTGGCTGCCCTGGAGGTGTGCACGCAAGTAGGGCACGTACTGGAACGGCACGCGGTAGTTGCCGGTGAAGTTCAGGTCGGAAAGGTGCTCGGTAGCCTGCCGCGTCAACTCCGCGCCGATCGGGAACCGGGCTGCGAACTCTGCTGCCGCCCGGTGGAAGGCGGCGCGGCGACGCGCGGTCACCTCCTCCGGTGCGCCGTCGGAGCCGAAGAAGGTGTCTTCATCGTAGGCATAACCGGGCAGCAGCCCGGCGACGCGCTTGGCGAGCCGCGAGTGGCCAGCCAGCGAGCGGTGCTTCGCGCGCGACAGTTGCAGCCGGCGCCTTGCCTTGGGGACCGACCAGGCGAACATGGAGGCCGCGACGGCCAGGGCTGCAAGGGTTGTCTGCATGGGGCTCTTTCAGCGTTTCGATCTCATTGGTTTAACAGAGAGAATTGACAGTCCCATGAACATGAACGCTATCCGCAGGTTTCTTGCCCAGGAAGACATCAATTTCCTGCTCTGCAATCGCATCCCGCGCAGGCTCGCCACGCTGTGCATGGGCTGGTTCAGCCGGATCGAGAATCCATGGGTGGTGCGCATGTCGATTCGCGTCTGGAAATCCCTGGGCGACCTCGACCTGACCGATGCACGCAGGCAGGACTTCCGGACGTTGCAGGAATGCTTCACGCGCGAACTGGTGCCGGGGGCGCGTGTGGTCGACCCGGACGCCACGCGCATGTGCAGCCCGTGCGATGCGATCGTCGGGGCATGCGGTACGGTTGCCGAGGGCACCGTGCTGCAGGCGAAGGGCTTCCCGTACAGCATCGAAGAACTGTTCGGGCCGAGCCAGGACCCCGGCCCGTTCCGCGATGGCGTCTATGTGACCCTGCGCCTGACCTCGGGCATGTACCACCGCTTCCATGCGCCGCTCGACTGCGATGTCGACCATGTCACCTACCTCAGCGGTGACACCTGGAACGTGAACCCGGTGGCGCTGGCGCGCGTGCAGCGGCTGTTCTGCCGCAACGAGCGCGCCGTGCTGCGCCTGCGCGTGGGCGCAGACGGCTGGCCGGTGGCGCTGGTGCCGGTCGCCGCGATCCTGGTTGCTGCGATCCGGCTGAACTTCGTCGACATCCTGCTCCACCTGCGCTACCGCGGGCCGAACGAGATTCCGTGCAGCGTCCGGCTGTCGAAGGGCGACGAGATGGGGTACTTCCAGCACGGGTCCACCATCATCGTCTTCGCACCGCGCGGCTTCGAACTGTGCGCGGGGATCGAACCCGGGCGGCGGATCAGGATGGGTGAGCCGCTGATGGCGCTGCCTGCGCCTGCAGCGCCGGCCGGCTGATCGCCACCGGACTGGGGCCCGCCGCCGGCAATCCGATGGCGGGCGCATCCACGCGCTGGCGGCTGCCCGCCTGCACTCGTGCCACCCTTGGGTCGCCGCCGATGATCTCCAGGCTGCCGTCCGCGTGTTCGACCAGCGCGGTCAGGCTCTCCACCCAATCACCATCGTTGCAGTAGAGGATGCCTTCGATCTCGCGTATCTCTGCATGGTGGATGTGGCCACACACCACGCCGTGCACGCCGCGCTTGCGCGCCTCGCGGGCGACCGCATGCTCGAAGTCGCTGACATAGCTGACCGCCCGCTTCACCTTGAGCTTCAGGTAGCCCGACAGGCTCCAGTACGGCAGGCCCAGATGTGCGCGCAAGCGGTTGAACCAGCGGTTTATCTTCAGGATGATCGTGTAGGACGTGTCGCCGGCATAGGCCAGCCAGCGGGCGCACTGGATCACTCCGTCGAACAGGTCGCCGTGCGTCACCCACAGGCGCCGGCCGTCGGCCGTTTCATGGATGCAGTCCTCGACCACGTCCACGCCACCGAAGTTGTGCAGGACGTAGCGCCGCGCGAACTCGTCATGGTTCCCGGGGACGAACACCACGCGCGTACCCTTGCGCGCCTTGCGCAGGATCTTCTGCACCACGTCGTTGTGCGCCTGAGGCCAGTACCAGCTGCGGCGCAGCTGCCAGCCATCGATGATGTCGCCGACCAGGTACAGCGTCTCGCATTCGGTGGTGCGCAGGAACTCGAGCAGCGCATTGGCCTCGCAGCCGGGCGTGCCCAGATGAAGGTCCGAGATCCACACCGTCCGGTAGGTACGCTCGCCTTCGGCCGGGCTATCGCTTCCGTTTGGCGTTTCGTGCATGGCACCGGAATTTACGGGGCCATGATGACGGCGGCATGACGTTGCCGGGAAAGTTGTGCGGCAGGCGGCCTGCGCTACAGCAGCCGGCGCACCTCGGACGACACGACCACCTGGCCCTCGCGGGCGAAGCGCTCGTGGTTGTCGTCGATGTGCGGCAGCCGGTACAGGTAGTTGACCATCACGCCGGCCGACTGCGCGATGCCCTTGGCCGATGTGTCGGCCAGCCAGTTCAGCCGCTCCAGCCGCGCGCCGTTGGACAGGTGGAAGCGTGCGACCGGGCAGTGCGGCCGGTCGCCGGCCTTGGCGTTGGCCAGGTAATGCGCAACGGTACGCAGCACGAACGGCTTCAGCAGCTCCGACATGGCCGGATCGCTGGCGCGCGCGACCAGGTCGATCGCGCGTGTCAGTGCCGCTGCCCCGAACGGCTCGTGGAAGGTGGCCTCGAAAAGCTTGAAGTCGCGTTCGCGCTGGCTGGCGAGGATCGTCTCATCGTCGGCCTTGCGCAGCCAGCTGCGGAAGGCCGGGATCGGTGACAGCGTGGAGAACTGGCGCAGCTGCGGCAGGTCTCGCTGCAGCGCGGACACCACCCGCTTGATCAGGAAGTTGCCGAAGCTCACGCCGCGCAGGCCGACCTGGGTGTTCGAGATCGAATAGAACATCGCGGTGTCCGCCTCGCGCGGGTCGAACTCGCGGCGCGTCTCGTCTAGCAGCACCTGCACGTTATCTGCCAGCCCGCGGGTGAGTGCCACCTCGACGAAGATCAGCGGCTCCAGCGGCATGCGCGGATGGAAGAACGCATAGCACCGGCGGTCGGAGTCTAGCCGGTTGCGCAGGTCGTTCCAGGAGCGGATCTCGTGCACCGCCTCGTAGGCGATCAACTTCTCCAGCAGCGACGCTGGAGAGTCCCAGGTGATGCGGTCGAGCGACAGGAAGCCGACGTCGAACCAGCTCTGCAGCAGCAGTTCGAGGTCACGGTCGAGCGCGGCCAGCGCGGGCTCTCGTGGCAGGTGGCGCAGTACGTCGGCGCGCAGGTCGACCAGGAACTTGGTGCCGGAAGACAGTGCGTTGAACTGGCGCAGGATCACGTTGCGCCGTGTCCGGACCGCCTCGCGCAGTTCGACCTCGGCCAGCGGCTGTGCGCTGCCGCCGATGGAGCGCTGCCATGCGGTGACCGCGGCCGTGACCCGGGCGGGATCGGCGCCGAACTCGGTGGACAGCAGCTTCAGCACGTCCAGCCGGCTGGCGTCGTCCAGCCGCAGGTAGGCGTCGCCGATCTGCGCCGCACGGGTGCGCGCCGAGGCTTCCCCGCCGCGCTCGATCGCGCATTCGTTCAGTGTCTCGCGGATACGGTCGAGCGAGCGGCGGCTCATGCCACCGTTGGCCGGCTGGCCGATCTCGTCGACCGAGCGAGCCAGCCGCGACCACAGCGAACGTACCCGGCGCAGGCTGGAGGTGAGCAGGCCGTCTTCCGCGCGTGCAGGCGGCTGGTCTGCCGGAACGGAGGCCGGCGGCAGGCCTTCGGCCAAGGCCTGCGGTACCGACGGCACCGGTGCCGGCCCGGCCGGGTGTTGCCCCGGTGAAGGTTCGGCAGTCATTGCAGCCGATCCGGATGCGGGCGTGTCGATTCTGGGATTCTCGGCGGTCGTGGGCATCGGGGCAGGCGCATCCGGACGGTTTCGAAAGCGTACCCGAATCCGGCGACAAGTTCGCTTGAACTGGCGCCAAGTTCGGGTATCAACCCATTATCGGCGGCGAAAACGGAGGATCAAGGCCGAACTGCCGCGCGTTGGCGTGAATCGCTCGTCCCGCGTTCGCATCGGTTTCCCGGTAGTAGCGGGAAACCGGCTATGATTCAGCGGCTTACTGCGCCATGCGAGTCTTCCGATCCGTCCCCCCGACTGCCGCGCGCCCGGTTGCACTGACCATCGGCAACTTCGATGGCGTTCACCTGGGCCATCGCGAAATGCTGCGTCGCCTCCGCGATGCGGCCGACGCTCGCGGTCTTCCCGCGGCGGTGCTCACCTTCGAACCGCATCCGCGCGAGTTCTTCGCGCCTGACCGTGCGCCGTTGCGGCTCACCGGCCTGCGCGACAAGCTCCGGCTGCTGTCGGGCTGCGGTGTGGACGAGGTGCATGTCTGCCGTTTCGACTACCGTCTGGCGCAGATGCTGCCCGAGGAGTTCATCGAGCGCATCCTGGTACGCGGCCTTGCGGCACGCTGGGTCCTGATCGGCGATGACTTCCGCTTCGGCGCCCGCCGTGGCGGCGATGTCGGTACCCTGCGCGCGGCGGCGGAGCGCCATGCCGGCACGCCGACCGCGTTCGAACTCGAGGGGTTGTCGAGCTTCCTGGTGGACGGGCTGCGCGTGTCCAGCACGGCGGTGCGCGATGCGCTGTCTGCCGGCGACATGGGCCTGGCCGAGGCTCTGCTCGGTGCGCCGTATGCAATCAGCGGTCGCATCGTGCACGGCGACAAGCTCGGCCGTGAACTGGGCTTCCCCACCGCCAACGTCTGGGTGCCGCGCGCGCAACTGCCGCTGTCGGGCATCTTCGCGGTCACCGTATCGGGACTGGCCGAGCGGCCATTGCCGGGCGTGGCCAGCCTGGGCGTGCGGCCCACGGTGAAGGCCAACGGCCGCACTACCCTCGAGGTGCACCTGTTCGATTTCGCAGGCGACGTCTACGGCCGGCCGGTCAAGGTGAACTTCCTGCACAAGCTGCGCGACGAGGCGAAGTACGATGGCCTGCCGGCCCTGATCCGGCAGATCGGCATCGATTGCGAGCAGGCACGCGCCTGGCTCGCCGCGGCAAAACTGATGTGATGGCGAGATGAGCGAAGACAAGCGCAACGACGGCAAGGCCGACTACAAGAAGACGCTGAACCTGCCCGACACGGCGTTCGCGATGCGCGGCGACCTGGCCAAGCGCGAACCGTCCATGCTGGCTGCCTGGCAGCAGCGCGGCCTCTACCAGCGCATCCGCGAGGCGAGCCGTGGCCGTCCGCGCTTCACGCTGCACGATGGCCCGCCCTATGCCAACGGCGACATCCACATCGGCCATGCCGTGAACAAGGTGCTGAAGGACATCGTCGTGAAGAGCCGCACGCTGGCCGGCTTCGACGCGCCCTACGTGCCGGGCTGGGACTGCCACGGCATGCCGATCGAGGTGCAGATCGAGAAGACGCACGGCAAGAACCTGCCCACCGAACAGACGCAGAAGCTGGCGCGCGCCTATGCCACCGAGCAGGTCGAGCGGCAGAAGAAGGATTTCATCCGCCTGGGCGTGTTCGGCGACTGGGACAACCCCTACACCACCATGAACCCGCGCAACGAGGCCGACGAGATCCGCGCGCTGGGGACGTTGCTCGAGAAGGGCTATGTCTATCGCGGCCTGAAGCCGGTGAACTGGTGCTTCGACTGCGGCTCGGCACTGGCCGAAGCCGAGATCGAGTACGAGGACCGCACCGACACCGCGGTCGACGTCGGCTTCGGCTTCGCCGAGCCGGCAAAGCTCGCTGCCGCCTTCGGCCTGCCGGCCCTGCCGGACAAGCCCGGCCACATCGTCATCTGGACCACCACGCCCTGGACGCTGCCAGCCAACCAGGCGCTCAACGTCCACCCGGAATTCTCGTATGCGCTGGTCGATACCGGCGAGCGCCTGCTGCTGCTCGCCACCGACCGTGTCGAGGCCAACCTGCTGCGCTACGGACTGTCCGGACAGGTGGTCGCGACCACCGAGGGGGCGAAGCTGGAGAACATCGGGTTCTCGCATCCGTTCGCCGACCGCCTGTCGCCGGTCTACCTCGCCGAGTACGTGACGCTCGACACCGGAACCGGCATCGTGCACGCCGCCCCGGCCTATGGCGTGGAGGACTTCCAGGCCTGTCGGCGCTACGGCATGAAGGACGATGGCATCCTCACGCCGGTCATGGGCGACGGCAAATACGTGTCCACGCTCGCCGAGTTCGGCGGGCTGATGATCTGGAAGGCCAACCCGCTGATCGTCGAGCGGCTGCGCGCGAACGGTGCGCTGCTGCACGAGGACCGCAAGCATGTGCACAGCTACATGCACTGCTGGCGGCACAAGACGCCGGTGATCCTGCGCGCAACCACGCAGTGGTTCGCGGCGATGGACGAGGCTCCCGGCTTCGGCGGGGCGAGGCCGTCCGAGCCGCTGCGCGACACCGCGCTGCGCGGCATCGAGGCGACGCAGTTCTTCCCGGCCTGGGGCAAGGCGCGGCTGCATGCGATGATCGCCAACCGGCCCGACTGGACGCTGTCGCGCCAGCGCCAGTGGGGCGTGCCGATGCCGTTCTTCGTGCACCGGGAGACCGGGGCCCTGCATCCGCGCACCCCGGAGCTCGTCGAAACGGTCGCGCAGGCGGTGGAGCAGGGTGGCATCGAGGCCTGGCAGCGGCTGGATGCGGCCGACCTGCTGGGTGCCGACGCGGCGCTCTACGAGAAGATCAAGGACACGCTCGACGTCTGGTTCGACTCCGGGTCGACGCACCAGACCGTGCTCGGTGGGCCGCGTACGGCTGCCGGTACACCCGGATCGCACCGCGCCGAGACCTCGTTCCCGGCCGACCTGTACCTCGAGGGCTCCGACCAGCACCGCGGCTGGTTCCATTCCTCGCTGCTGGTGTCCTGCATGATGAACGGCACGCCGCCGTACAGGGCGCTGCTCACCCACGGCTTCGTGGTCGACGGTGCAGGCCGCAAGATGAGCAAGTCGAAGGGCAACGTGGTGGCGCCCCAGCAGGTCGTCGACACGCTCGGTGCCGACGTGCTGCGCCTGTGGATCGCGGCCACCGACTACTCGGGTGAACTGTCGATCTCGCAGGAGATCCTCAAGCGGGTAGTCGAGTCCTATCGCCGGGTACGCAACACGATCCGCTTCCTGCTCGCCAACGTCGACGATTTCGATCCGGCAACCCACGCGGTGCCGATGGCGCAGCGGGTGGAGATCGACCGCTATGCCGCGGTGATGCTCGAACGCCTGCGCGTCGCCGTGGCCGCCGACTACGAGCGCTACGAGTTCCACCTGGGCATGCAGCGGCTGCTGCACTTCTGCTCGGAAGACCTCGGCGCGTTCTACCTGGACATCCTGAAAGACCGCCTGTACACGACGGCTGCAGGCTCGCACGCGCGCCGCTCGGCGCAGAGCGCGCTGCACGAGATCGCGCGCACGCTGCTGCAACTGTTCTCCCCGGTGCTGACCTTCACTGCGGACGAGGCCTGGGCGGTGCTGATGCGCGATCCGGAGGCCACGGTGTTCACCACTACGTGGGAGCCGGTCGCCGACACGCCGGTGGATCCGGCGCTCGAGGCACGCTGGGCATCGGTGCGCGAGGTGCGCGCGCTGGTGCTGAAGGAGCTCGAGGCGCTGCGCACCGCCGGCAGCATCGGCTCGGGGCTCGCGGCCGAGGTCGAGGTGCAGGCATCCGGTGACACCTGCGACGCGCTCGCGGCGCTGGGCGAAGACCTGCGCTTCGTGTTCATCACATCCGCGGCTGCCGTGGTGCGTACGGCAGACGGCTCGGTACCGGCGGTGTCGGCGGTCGCCAGCGCCGGCGCCAAGTGCGCCCGCTGCTGGCACTACCGCGCCGACATCGGCGGCCATGCCGACCATCCCGAGGTCTGCGGGCGCTGCGCGCAGAACCTGGCCGGCGCGGGCGAGGTCCGGGTCCATGCCTGAGGGCGGCGGCCTGCGCGCGCGCATCTCGGCGGCCCTTTCGCGCTGGACCCTGAAGGACTGGCTGGGCTCGGCGTTCGCGCTCGTGGTGGTGGACCAGATCGTCAAGGTGCTGGCGCTGCAGTCGCTGAGCTCCGGCCATGTGGTCGAGGTCACGCCGTTCTTCAACCTTGTGCTGGTGTACAACCCCGGGGCGGCGTTCAGCTTCCTGGCCGGCGCATCGGGCTGGCAGCGCGAGTTCTTCGTCGGCGTGGCGCTCCTGGCTTCTGGCTGGATCACCTGGATGCTGAGCCGCCATGGCGGGCGCATCCTGTTCTGCGTCGCACTGACCCTGGTGCTCGGCGGGGCGATCGGCAACCTGATCGACCGTCTGTGGCTGGGTGCGGTCATCGACTTCCTCGATTTCCACGTCCTGGGCTATCACTGGCCGGCGTTCAACGTGGCCGATTCGGCCATCAGCATCGGCGCCGTGCTGCTGGTGTGGGATGCGTTCCAGCCGGAGCCGCAGGAGCCGTCCGGGCCGCCCCGGGAAGTGGCCCGGCCCGGCGAAGCTATAATCGACGACCAGACGCGAAGGAGTCCCTAACGTGCCCAAGCAGGTCATCCTGGCCAATCCGCGCGGCTTCTGTGCCGGCGTGGACCGAGCGATCGAGATCGTCGAACAGGCGCTGGTCGCCCACGGGGCGCCGGTCTATGTAAGGCACGAGGTCGTGCACAACAAGTACGTCGTCGACGACCTGCGCACCAAGGGCGCGGTGTTCATCGAAGACCTCGATTCCGTGCCGAGCGGCAGCACCGTCGTGTTCAGTGCGCACGGGGTGTCGCTCGAAGTCCGGCGCGAGGCCGAGGCGCTCGGCCTGAACGTGTTCGACGCCACCTGCCCGCTGGTCACCAAGGTGCATGTCGAGGTGGCCAAGATGCGTGCGCAGGGCCGCGAGATCGTGATGATCGGCCATCGCGGGCATCCCGAGGTCGAAGGCACGATGGGGCAGTCCAGCGGCGGCATGCACCTGGTCGAATCGGTGGAGGACGTCGAACGGTTGTCGGTGGACGATCCGGACAACCTCGCCTACGTGACTCAGACCACGCTGTCGGTCGACGATGCGCGCGGCATCACGATCGCACTGGCAGGGCGCTTCCCGAAGATCGTCGGGCCGAAGAAGGACGACATCTGCTACGCCACCCAGAACCGGCAGGACGCAGTGAAGAAGCTGTCGGCCGTCTGCGACCTGATGATCGTGGTCGGCTCGCCCAACAGTTCGAACTCGAACCGCCTGCGCGAAGTCGCCGCCAATGCCGGCATCCCGGCCTACCTCGTCGACCGCGCCAGTGAAGTGAAGGCCGAATGGCTGGTTGGCCGCGATCGCATCGGCGTCACCGCCGGTGCCTCGGCGCCGGAAGTGCTGGTGCGCGAAGTGGTCGACCGGCTGCGCTCGTTCGGCGGCATCGAGCTCGTCGAGCAGTCCGGCATTGAAGAGCACGTGACCTTTCCGCTGCCGAAGAACCTGACCGCTGCGGCCGACGCCGCCCGCGCGGCTAGGGGCTGAGGCGGCACAGCAGGCGCCCGGCGTCTGTGCCGGGCGCCTGCACCCTGGTCAGTTCTGCGGGTCGGTGTACCAGTAAACCCGAGTCCCCGCGCCGAGGATGACCTGCTGTCGTCCGAACAGGCGCGAATCCGCCGCCGAGATGAAGAATACGCGCCGGCCTGCCGCCGTGCTGCCAGGCAGCACCAGCAACTGGCCGGTCGAGCTGTAGCTTCGGGTGACGAAGCCCGGGAAGAAGCGGGACATGCCGGCCGTCACCGGGATCGTGTAGGCGCCCAGCAGGTCAAGCTCGTTGATCCGGCCCTGGCCGGGCGGCACGCAGGCGTTGGACTGCGCGATCGGCGTGTAGCTGCCGAAGCGGATCCGCTCGAAGAACACGGTCGGTGCATTGATCACCTTCTCGCCGGTGTCCAGCGGTCGATACCAGCCCTTGACCGACGGGTTGTCGATCAGCGCGGTCTCGGTCGCACCACCCGAGGTCGACCCCAGGTTCAGGAGGTCGCCAGCCGACATCGAGATGACCGTGGTCGATGTTGCGTAGAGGCCGTAGTCCGGGTCCTTGATCATCGCGATCACGTCGCTGGAGGTGTCCTTCAGCGGATTCTCGCGGTTGCCGGTGCCGACGATGACCGCGTCGTAGCGCACCCCGCGCCGCAGCTGCTTCACCGCGGCAGGCGGGAAGAAGATGCGCCGGTCAGTGGGCGAGCTGACCGCCAGCGTGGCCAGCAGCCTGCCACCCCAAAGGGACTTGTCCGGGTCGCCGATATCGAAGCGCCAGACCCGTCCACCCATGTCGCCGACGTAGATCCGGTCCAGGTAGCCATTGCCCTCCAGGTCGGTGTCGATCGCCGTCAGGTCGGAGGGGATGCTGAAGGACATGGAACCGCCGGTCACCCGTGCATTCGCGCTGGTGAACGAGGCCTCCAGGGCGCCGGTACGCGCGTTGGTCACGAACACCGCGCGTCCCATCGTGTCGGCCGCGGCGACCGGCCGGTTGTCCTGGTTGGGATCGTAGCCGCCACCGAACAGCAGCACCGGATCGGCGATCGCACGCACCCGCCCGATGGTTGGCGTGGACCAGCTCTGCCCAAGCTCGGCGTAGGCGGTCGATGCGCTGCATCCGGCCGCCGTGCAGATCTGGGTCGGCGTGATCTTCCACATGAAGCGCGGCGCATCGATGTTCGTGATGTCGAGCGCATAGTAGGCGCGACCGCCGCGGCGCAGGCCGAAGAACAGCCAGACCGAGTCGGTACCGTCGACGATGCCGTTCTGGTTGGCATCGTTGACCTGTACTACCGGTGACCCGTCCGCGATGTAGATCTGTGCGCCGGCCGCGTTGGCCATCAGCGCGGCGAGCTGCGGGAGGGCCTCCTCGATCAGGAAGGTCCACTTCTCCGCACCGGTGTTGCTGTCCACCGCATGCAGGTAGCCAGTGCTCGACGCGTAGAACATGAATTGCGATGGCGGCGAGGTGCTCGGGTTGTAGGTCACCAGCGCCGGGCGCGAATGCTGCACGTCGCCATGCGCCCAGGAGCGCCAGGCGGTGCAGGCGGTCCCTGCGCTCGCATCCGAACAGGCCGCGTCACCCGTGTTGCCACCGCGCGCCCAGTTGAGCAGCGTCGAGCGCTGCGCGTCGCTCATCGACGCGTTGCCGAGCAGTGCCTTGGTGATCGCAGCATTGCCCTCGGACACCGCGTTGCTGGAGTTCGTCAGGTCGACACTGGTGGCGGTGGACAGCCGCGTGTAGATCCTGCGGGTCGACGGGTTGTAGCCAGGCGTGTTGATCAGCTGGTAGCCGGTGCCGCCGTTGTCCGGCGTACCGCCGTCGCGCAGCGTCGAGGGGCCCCAGAAGCTCGAGGCATCCGGGTTGACCGCCACCGTCTCCAAAGAAGTGATCGAGTCGATCTCGACCTTCTCGATGTTCTTGTTGTTCGGTGCCTCGAGCACCGTCTGCCCGATCAGGCACAGGTCGGTGATCCCGGTCCCGCAGATGCCTGGTGTCTCCACGGGATCGCCCAGCATGAACTTCTTGACCGTCCCGTTCCAGCGCTGGGTGGTCGTTGGCCTGAAGAACGCGAGGTACACGTCTGTCGAGTTCTGCGTGCGGCTCAGTGCCGAGATCGGCACCGTCGGCGCGGACACCGTCGGGTTCCAGTCGCGGATCGAGACCAGTGCATTGAGCAGCGCCGCCGCCAGCTGTTCGCTGTCCTCGGCGATGTAGAACTGCCCGCCCGATTTCTGCGCTGCATTCTGCAGCACCGGCGAGTTCGCACCGGCAAAGCCGATCGTGTAGGTGATGGCCGACTGCCGTCCCTGAAGCAGGTCGGTCGATGTCTCACCGGCGAAGTTCTGGGCACCCGGGCTGATGTCTGCACGCGACATGAAGTAGGCGAGCTCGTCGAGCCAGACGTAGCCGCCGTCGACGCTTGTCCCGGCAAGGTCGGTCGGCCCGAACGGCGTCGAGGCGCTCACTTCGAACTGGTCGGTGGTGGTGTTGGCGTTGGTCTCGTCCGGCCCCGTGCGCGGAGATACCACGCCGCCGGGCGTACCGACCCAGGTCATGTTGCGCACGCCGCGGCTACCGATCGTGTTCGCGCTGAAATCGTGTTCCGGGCCACCGTCGGTGAGCAGGATCACGAAGTTCTTCTGGCAGCCGGCCGGCGTGGTGGTGTTCGGGTTGTTCAGCATCGGCGACCGGTAGACGCCGATCGAGGGGCAGCCCGGTCCTACGGCCGTGCATACGGCCGAGGTATCGCGCCCGGTGCTGACCGCCGTTCCGCCGACCAGGGCGGTGGTGGTGTCGGTCCCCCATTGCGGCGTTCGGCCTGCGAAGTACAGGTAGGCCTCGTAGAGGGATTCGGTGAGCGGCGTGCGCGCGGCGGCCGTGGTAGAGAGGATTGCATTGTTCAGCGCCGTACGGTTGGCGGTGTCCGGATCCGTGGTGTTCGAGCCCATCCGGCGCATGGCATAGGCGACGTTCGCACCGTCATTGGTCAGGTCGGTGCGGGTGCGGTTGAACACCATCAGTCCGAAGCGCACGCCGTCGGTGGTGGAGACCAGGTCGGTCAGCGCATCCTTGGCGATCTGCAGCCGCGTCTTGCGGCCGATCGGATGGCCGTTCGGCCCCTTGGGCCCGTACTTCCAGTTGAGGTAGTTGGTGGAGTAGACGTCGACCGCCGGGTAGCTGGCGCCGGGGTTGGACGGCGTGTACGGCGCCGTCGTCCCGGTCGTCGACGAGGTAGCCGCCCACGCCGTGGCGAAGGTGCGGTTGGTGGCGTTCGTCATCGAGCCGCTGGACGGGTTTGCGGCGGTGCCGTTGTCGGCACGGCACTCGTGCACGAGGTGCGTGTCTGTCGCGACCAGGTTGAACACCGCGAGGTCGGTGGTGGACACGCTGGTGAACGCCGTCACGTTGTTGCAGGTCCGGCCGTAGTTGCAGGTCGAGCCGCCCGAGGGGTCTGGACGGGCGGAGCAGGAGCGCGAAACGTTGCCGCGGTTCGAGCAGAAGCTGCCGCTGCCATTGCCACCGGTGTTCAGGGTGACGTTGGTGCGCAGCACGCCGTTGATTGTCTGTGAGGCCGTCGCCGTATTGTTGCAGAAGTTGCTGCCGGCGGGCGTACCCGACGCGGGACACGCGTCGGGGAAGCGCGAGGTACAGGTGCCTGTGCACTGACCCCCGACGAAATAGGTGCCCACCCCTTCCACCGGCACCGCGGTCCGCCCGGACCAGCTGCAGCCCGAATACGCGACGGTGGTGTAGTTGTTGTTGTTGGTGGGCCCCCCGCATGCGGCCGGGGTGACCGATCCGCAGCCGCTGCCGCTCGTGCCGCCGTCGACGCAGGTCGAACTGTTGGGACGCCAGGTGAACGATGCGCCGGTGGCGTCGGTGGACGGGCTCGCTGCTGTCGCCGCCACGCTGTTGGTGCAGGTGCGGGTGCACGACGCCGCGCTGCCGGCATTGAAGCGGATGTGCCGCGTCACCGGCACCGGACCGCCGGTCGAGGTGACCGCCGCCACCGACAGGGTCACTGTGCGGTTGCCGGTGCCGCCGACGGCCGTGACCTGCCCGACCAGCGGCGCGCCGGCGGTGCCGGCACGCGGCACGACCACGATGTTTCCAGTCAGGAATTCGTGGTTGTGGGCGTCAAGGGTTAGCGTGTTCGACCCGGAAGTCATCGAGCCGGGAATGGCGGGCGTGTTGTAGTACGCCGGCGTGCCGAAGTTGAGCGAACTGTCCGCAACATCGGTGTTGCGGCCCTTGTACAGCCGCCAGCGCGCCTCGGCGCTGGTCTGCGTCACGCCGTACAACTGCTGCAGGACCTGTTGCCGCTGCGTATCAGTCCAGCTGTTCACGAGCGAGACGTACGTGTACCCGCCCGCATCCGCCCGCAGGTTGCTCCAGCCGGCGCGGGAATCCCCGGCGTCGACGGCGTTGAACGTGCCGTCGTCGATGCGGGTGCGCACCGGGTGGCCCTGGCTGCCCGGCTGGGCGTTGTTCCCGAAGTTGAGCGACGCGCCGGTGTTGTCGCGCACGACGGTCGGGATCGTGAGGCCCGGGGTAAACGCGTAGTCGGTCGCGGTGGCGACATTCGAGGCATTGACGTTGCCGGTGCCCGAGCCGGTGGCGATGGTCCGCCCCCCGGCCATTACCGGCGCGGTCAGCGGATAGGCCGCGACACGCGAATTGTCCAGCGCCAGGAAGCGCTCCCAGCGCTGCCACTGCTGGTTGCGGAAGTGGCCCTCGTTGCGCGGCTGCGAGCTCGGCGCGAACACCGTCGACGGCGTGAGCTGCGAAATCGACGTGCCGCACTGGTTAAAGGACGACACGTCGCTGGTGCTTCCGAAGTTGATGCCGCCACGGGTGCCGCCCACCACCCGGGTGCCGCCGGCGAAGCGGTTGAGCGACATCGACGACAGCCGCAGGTCGGTTTCGGCCGTGCCGGCCGGCAGCCACCACAGCCAGTTCGCGTCGGCATAGTTGCGCCAATCCCGTCGCGGCCCGGGGTCGCCCGGCGCCGTGGCGTTGGCATAGTCCCGGGCCGCGGTCCATAGCGCGCGCCGGTCGGCGAGCGTCGCCCCGGCCCAGGTGCCCCAGACGCTGATTGGCGCGGTTGGCGGCACGGAGGTCGAGATACGGTTCAAGTTCTCCGAGGCTGTCTCGCTGTTGCCGATCACCCCGATGTCGTTCCACAGGTACTCGACATGCGAGTCGTAGGCGCCCGCGTACTCGCGCCAGGGCTCCGGGATGTTCATCGAGTCCGAGGTGTCCAGCACGACGAGCACGTTCGGTTCCGCAGTGGTCGAGCTGTAGGCGGTCGCCAGGAAGATGTCCGTGTCGCGCGCGAACGCCGGCGAGAACGCACCGAACGGATTCGCGAGGGTCACGATCAGCACCCAGGCCAGCGTCTTTCGGAGTCGAAGGATCGGATTCATGTGGAGCCTCGTTGCAATCGGTGGAGACCGTTTCAGCAGGAGCCCGGCGGCGCGAGCGCCTCCGTGCCCTGGTGTACGGTCGAGCGGCCGCCGCGGTTGACCGTGGCGGTGGCGGCCACGTTGAACTGGACGGCCTGCAGCGCGTTGGATCCCATCTGGCTGATGAAGGTGTTCGCCGCGCCGCAGCCGACCTGGGTCACCACCAGGTTCACGGTGCTGTCGTTGATGACTGTCGCCGGATACAGTGCGCCGCCAGCGGCCGCGGGCATGGCGAGGAAGCCAGGCGCGAACCGTCCGATGTTGGCGTCGACGAAATCGGCGATCGCGACCTCGGCGTTGGCGAGGTTGACCGAAAGCGTCTCTGTGCTGCCGCTGATGCGCAGCTGCAGGATCGAGGTGCGCATGGACGAGATGACCAGGATCGTCATCACCGCCAGCAGGATCAGGCTGACGATAAGCGCCACGCCCCGTTCCGATCGCCGCGCCACGTACTGGTTCTTGGGCATCTCAGCCTCCTCGCCGCTGTGCGACATTGCGCACCTGGAAGTTCTGGGTGAATACATGCCGGCGGAACGCGCAGTTCACGTTCACGGTGCAGGTGAAGTCGGCTGCGCCATCGCCGTTCAGGTCGTACACCTTCCCGGTATCGTCGTAGCCGGCGCTGCCGAGCGTGTCGCGCACCAGCACCGAGACGCGTACCACCACCACCCCGGCCCAGTCGCCACCGGCCGGGGCAGCGGTGAACCGGTCGGGGACGCCGTCGCCGTTCGCGTCGATGCCGTACAGGAAGTCGATCATTTCGATGCCCTGGACCAGCGGACGCTCGACCATGTTCGGGCCCTCGAGTTCCTGCCGCACCAGCGTCGGGACCGGACGGCCGCCGTCGTCGGTAGCGAGGCAGCCGGGCGGTGTACCGGTCCGGCTGCACGGCCGGATGTAGTAGAGGTGCGCCTGGTATTCGAAGATGGGTGCGTCGGCGCCGCCGAACACGCGCCGGGTGGCCGAGCCGGCGCGCAGCGTGCCGTAGTCGCTGCCGCGGAACAGGATGGCGCCGGTGGCATTGCCCTGCACGTAGATGCGGTTGGCGACGAATGCGGCATCAGTCATGTTGCCGTCGTTGTTCGGGTCGCGCAGCCGCTCGCCGGTGGCCATGCGAATCGCCAGCACCTGCCCGGCCTGGAAGTTGGTGGAGAGCACGCAGGGCAGCGTGGCATTGACGGTGACAGGCGTGAGCCCGGCGAAGCCGACCATCGGCACGATCGTATTCAGGGCCCAGCCGAGCGCCGGCGGATTGCCGGCCGAACCGCAGTCGACCGTCGTGGTGACGGCGCCGGTGGTGGCATCCACTGGCGTTGCCGCGTTGCCGATGCCGTAGAAGCCGGCATGCCGGATCGACTCGCCGATGAACGACAGGGCGATCATCCCGTTTTCCTGCATGCGGGCGAAGTCGTCCTGCGTCTTGTAGCCGCGCGAGGTGCCCATGACAAGCATCATCAGCCCCAAGGTGAGTATCAGGGCGATCGTGATGCCGATCATCAACTCGACCAGCGAGAGACCCCGCTGACTGCCGCGTATCGCCATGGTCACACCCTTACGTCGAACGAGACGACGCGCCGCCGCGTCTCGGTGCCATAAAGGCCGTTGCCGCAAGCGGACGTTACAGGCACCACCGTTGCTTCCCGGCCCTGCCATGCGACGGTCACCCGGTAGGTCGCCAGCGTGCTCGGGGCCACCGCCGGCACCACGACCTCGACGCAGCCGCGGGCATTCGCCGCGCCGCCAGCCCTGTTCGCACCGCCGTTGAAGGTCTCGGTCGAGCCCTGCAGCAGCCCGTCCCAGTATGCTGCGTCGTAGATCGCGAGCACGTCCGGTGCGCAGGTCGTCGCCGCGCAGTTGGTGATGGTTCCGGTGGTCAGGTCGTTGAAGCGGTTGCCCTCGCCCAGTGGCGTGTTCACCGGTGCCGCAGCCGCATAGTCGGCCGCCCGTGCACGGTTGGTCTTGATCTTCTCCAGCATGTCATTCGCGAGCGAGATCGCCTGCTGGCGCTGGTAGGCCTCGAACGACGCCCGCTGTCCCTTGAGGATGAGTTGCGCAAGCCCGAGCAGGCCCACCGCGATCAGCGTGAGGGACACGAGGATCTCGATCAGCGTGAAGCCGCGGACGCGTGGGGACGCCTGTTTTGCGGGAATGGCCATGGATCCGGTTACGGCCGCCCCATTCGCTTCTTGAGCGTGGCGCGCGGGCTGGCCGACGAGCGGAGGGCAGCGCCGGACCGGCGGCATCAACCGCCGCAGGAGGTCCATTCCTGACATCGTGCGCGGCGTCAGAAACCCGGTTCCAGGTACCAGTAGACGCGCTGCGGGACACCGACGACCGCCACCTGCACGAAGGTTGCCGTCGGATTGGTGAACAGGAAGCCGACCCGTCCGTCAGGCAGCAGGATCAGCTGTCCGCTCGGCACGAAGTTGCGCGACCAGACGCCGTCGATGAAAGCCCGGGCCGAACTGTTGCCGGGCAGCAGCGTGATCGACGCGTCCAGGCCCGCATAGCCGTAGATTCGGCTGGCGAAAGACGGTATGCAGGGCGACACCAGCGCCGGGAAACCCATGGCCGACGCACTGCCGTAGACCGGGGCGAGCACCAGGTTCTGGAACACCGTCGGTGCCTCGGTCACCTTCGCGGTCGGTGGCAGCAGCCGTGCCCAGCCCTTCGAGGTGCCGCCTGGCGGAGCCGAGCCGGTCGGATCGTCGTGCGCCAGCTTGACGAAGTCGGTGTCGGAATAGAGCGTCGGCGGACTGGTGGACATCACCGTCCCGTAGTCGCGGTCGATGAGCATGGCGATGAGGTCGACCGTGGCCTGCTTGAACGGGTGCTCCCGGTCGCCGGTGCCCAGGTAGATCGCATCGAACCGGCTGCCGCCGGCCGACTGCGGCACCACCGCGAACGGGAACAGGATCTTGCGGTTCGGTACCGACCCGGTCGACAGCCGTGCGATCAGCTTGCCAGACCAGTTCGCCGGGTTGAGGTCCGACAGCTGGAAGCGGAACACGTTGGCCGCGGTGTCGCCGATGTACACGCGGTCGATCAGGCCATCGCCGTTGGTGTCCAGCGCGGTCGGTTCCGCCGCTACGCTGTGGGTCATCGCGCCTGCCGGTGCCCCGCCCACCAGCACGCTGCTGCTGTCGAAGCGGCGGATCGGCGCGCCGGTGACCAGATCGACGATGTAGAACGCCCGACCCATCGTATCGGCGACCGTGACCGGCTCGTTGTCCTGGTTCGGATCGTAGCCGCCGCCGAACATCACCACCGGGTTGGACACGCCGGCCACGCGGCCGACCACCGGCGTCGACCAGGTCTGGCCGAGCTCCGCATACAGCGGTTCGCTGGAGCAGCTGCTCGTGCAGCGCTGGCCCCCGCCGCTGGCGGTGATCTTCCACAGGAAGGTCGGTGCAGCCAGGTTGGTGACATCGATCGCGTACTGCGTGCGCCCGCCGCGGCGCAGGCCGAAGGTCACGATGACCTGGTCGCCGGGCTCGACGATGCCGTTTCCGTTCACGTCCTTCAGATGCACCGCCGGTGCGCCGTCGGCCACCTGGATCTGCTCGCCGTTGCCGTTGGCCAGCATCGCGCCCAGGTTCGGCAGCGCTTCCTCGACCATGAAGGCCCATCGCTCTCGGCCGGTGTTGCCGTCGACCGCGTGCAGGAGACCGGTGTTGCTCAGGTAGAACAGGAACTGCTGGGGCGGGTTGGTCGTGGTGTTGTAGTACGCGAACGCCGGCTTTGAATGCAGCACGTCCGCATGCGGCCAGTCGGCCCACTGGTCGCACGGCAGCCAGAAGGATGCGCCGTTGCACTGGGGTACGGTCATGTTGCCGCCGCGGATCCAGTTCAGCAGCCGGTAGCGGCTGGCCGTGTCCGCCGTACCGAGGGACATCATCGCGTTGGTGATGTTCGCGTTCGCGCCGGTCACCGCATTGGCCGGGTTGGTCAGGTCGGTGGCCGTGACCGAGGACAGCTTCGTGAACACGTTCCGGGTGCCGGTGCCATTGCTGGTGCCTGGCACCACCGTCGGCCCGGACGCCAGCAACTGGTAGCCGGTGCCCCCACGCGCCGGATTGCGTCCATCGACCTCGGAGATGGGATTCCAGTAGCTGACCGCCAGCGAGCTGATCAGGCGTTCCAGGATGCCGGTGGTCCCGATCTGTTCGGACACCTCGATGTTGCGGTTGCCGGAGGACAGCGTCGTCTGCCCGATGAGGCAGAAGGTGACCGGATTGCCAAGCGGATCGCTGCCGCACTCGCCGGAGGTGGTGCCGATGCCGTACTTGCGTACCGTTCCCCGCCAGGAAACACTGGTGCTCGGCTCGAAGAAGGCCATGTAGACCTCGAGCGCGGTCTGCGCCCGGTTGTACGCGGAGATCGGGACCGTTGCCGCCGCCAGCGTGCCGGTGAAGCTGGTGATGCTGGTAATCGCCTGCCGCAGGCGGTTGCGAAGGTCCTGTGCGTCCTGGGCTTCGTAGTAGATGCCGTCGCCCCTGAGCGCTGCCTGCTGCACCACGGGGGAAGAGGCCCCGCGGAAGCCGATCGTGTAGGTGATCACCCCCTGCGCGCCGGCCAGCGAATCGGTGCCGTTGTCGCCGGGGAAGAGGCGCGCCCCGGGGCTCATGTCGGCATTGCGCATGAAGTAGGACAGTTCGTCCAGCCACAGGTAGCCGCCGTCGAAGGCGGTCGAGCCCTGGTCGAGCAGGCCGTAGGGCTGCGAGGTGATCGGGTTCTCGAACTGCTGGCTGCTGGTCGGCGGGTTGAACGAATCCACGCCCTGCACCGGTGAGAACCTGCCCGTCGGGTTCGGCGAGGTGCTGGCATAGGCGAGGTTGCGCACGCCACGGCTGCCCGGCAGGGTGTTTGCCGACCAGTCGTCCTCGGGCACGCCGTTGGTGATCATCACGACGAAGTTCTTCTGGCAGGACGTGGGCGATGCCAGGGTCGGATTCGACAGCATCGGCGAGCGGTAGACGCCGATCGCGGGGCAGTCCGCAGAGATCGCGGAGCAGACCGCCGTCGTGTCGCGACCCTGGCTGGCCGCGCCGCCGATGAATGCAGCTGCAGTGTCGGTGCCCCACTGGGGCGCCCTGCCCGAGAAGTAGAGCATCGCCTCGTACAGCGTCTCGGTGAGCGGGGTGCGCGACGAAGCGACGGCGTTGTTGATCGCGGCCACCAGCGATGCGCGGTTGGCATAGTCCGGGTCGGCGCTGTCGGCGCCCATCCGGCGCATCGCGTAGGCGATGTTGCCGCCGTCGTTGGTCAGGTCGGTGCGGGTGCGGTTGGTCACCATCAGGCCGAAGCGCACGCCGTTGGTGTTGGTCACCAGGTCGGAGATCGCAGCCTTGGCGGTGGTGAGCCGGGTCGATCGTCCGATCGGATGGCCGTTCGGACCGCGCGGGCCGAACTTCCAGTTCAGGTAGTTGGCCGAATAGGTGTCGATCGCGGGCACGCTCGCCGACGGATCGGACGACGCGTAGGCGGCAGAGGTGTTCGTGGCGTTGCTGACCGTCGTGTTCCACTCCGCGCCGAAGGTACGGTCGGCCCGCAGCGACAGGAAGCCGTTGAAGTTGGCTGCAGTGCCGTTGTCGGCCTGGCAGTCGTGCACCAGGTAGCCGGCGAAGCGCGCCCGGTTGACCACCGCGAAGTCGGTGCTCGGCGGGGTGGCGAAGCGCACCGGCGAGCCGCAGGCACGGCCGTACTGGCAGGGCAGGCCCTCGCGGGTCGCGCAGTCGAGATCCTTGACCGCGACGTTCACCGGACCGCAGCCGTCGCCCTGGCCATTCGTGCCGTTGCCGATGGTGGCATTCGTGTAGGTGACGCCGTTGAAGGTGCGACTGGGTGCCGTCGGCGCGCCGCAGTAGGTCGCGCTCGGCGAGCCCGCCGCGCAGTCGCCCAGGTGCGGGAAGCGAGCGGTGCAGTTCGCCACGCAGGTGCCACCGTGGAATACGTTGCCCACGCCTTCCACGAACACCGACGACCGGCCGGTCCAGAAGCAGCCGCCCGGCTGCACCGCGCGGTAGACATCGCTGGAGCCAGGGCTGCCGCAGGCGGGAACGCCGGTGGTGGCGCACACGCCCGGCGCGCCCTCGTCCACCGTGCCGGGCACGCAGGTAGACGAAGTGGAGCGATAGAAGCGGTTGGCACCGGTGGCGTCGACCGGGTTGTTGCTGGCCGGGGTTGCGGCTTCGGAGTCGACGCAGTTCTGGCGGCAGAACGACGCGTCGCGGTCGAACATGCGCAGGTTGACGGTGATCGTCGCGTCGACCACCGCTGTGGTCGCGGCTACCGACAGGTTCAGCGTTCGGCGGTCCGTACCGGTCACCGAGTCGATGCGCGCCTGCAGGTTGGCGCCGCTGGCCCCTGCGCCGGGGATGTTGATCCGCTGGCCGGCCCAGAACGCACCGTTCCGGTTGATGGTGAGCTGCGTCGAGCCGGCGCTGATCGTGCCTCTGGCGATCGAGGTCGAGAAGTAGGCCGGCAGGCCGGTGACCTTCCACCAGTCGGTGCCACTGACGTCGCGGTTGCCGCGCAGCGCGGCGAACTTCAACTGCGCAAGCGGCGTCGAGCCGCTGACGGCGATGCCGTACTGCTGCAGCACCGGGCTCAGCGGGTTCTGCGCTGCATACCCGGGGAAGCTGGCGAAGGCATCCTCGACCAGGTGGGCGACGCCCGACCACCAGAAATTGTAGCCGCCGAGGTCGGCGCGCGGCAGGCTCCATCCGGAACGGGAATCGCCCGGGTTCACCTGCCCCGGCGTGCCGTTGTCCACGAGCATGCGGATCGGCGCGCCGTAGGTGCCGGGTTGCTGGAAGAGGGTGCGTTCACCGTTACCGAACTCGGCGAAGCCACGGTCGCCGTTGCCCGGGTTCATCGCTGGGAACAGGTTGTTCGGGCCCATCCACCACGGCCAGTAGTCCGGGCCGCTCTCCATCCGGAGGCCGGGCGCAGCGGTGTTGTTGTTCGCATAGCCGGCACGCGGGGCGATCCGGGCACCGATGGCACCGGTACCTGACTGGCCCTCGATCACCCGGGCGCCCCAGGTCGCGGGCTGGTCGGTGGTCGGATAGGACGCGACCAGCGCGTTGTCGAGGTCGAGGAAGGGCTCCCAGCGCAGCCAGGACTGATTCAGGAATTTGCCCCCGTTGCGCGGTTGCGTCGAGGGCGCGAATACGGTCGACGGCGTCAGGTGGGGATAGGAGGCCTGGCACTGGTTGCGGTTGAGCCAGGTGTCGCTGCTCGGGTTGTTGCCGTTGTCGACGAAGCGCATGCCGCCGCGGATACCGCCCACCATGCGCGTGCCGCCGGCGAACTTGTTGAACGACGCCGACCACAGCAGTGGCGAGTCCTCGGAGGTGCCTGCCGGCGCCCACCAGATCCAGTTCGGATCGCCGGTCCAGACGCGGGGGAAGAACGGACCGGTCGATGGCACGTCGCGTCCGCCGCCGTAGTTGCGGTACAGGAACCTGGGACCCGGATCGGTCGGCAGCGCCTTGCCGGTGAGTGCCGAACTGTAGGCGGCCAGCATCAGTTGCAGGCGCTCCTGCACGGTAGCACCGGCCCAGTTTCCCCACGGGCTCGTCGGGTTCAGCGGCTGCGCCATCAGCGAGATGCCCCCGGTCTGCCCGTCGGCGATCGGATGGCCGGGCAGTTCGCCGACCTGGTTCGGTGTTGCCCAGTTGATGCCGGCGGTGAGGTTGTTCGGGTAGATCAGGTTCAGGTCGGCCCACAGGTACTCGACATGCGAATCGTAGGCGCCCGGGTATTCGCGCCACGGCTCGGCGATGTTCATCCGGTCGTTCGTGCCGAGGACGATCAGGATGTTCGGTTCGATCGCGCCCGAGGCCGTCGTCGCCAGGTAGATCGCGGTGTCGCGTACCGGTGTGTTCGACACGATCTGCGCGACCACCGGCAAGGGATTGACCATGGCTGCGATCAGCAGCCAGGCCAGTGCGCGCTTGAGTGTCTGCTGGTATCGGAGGTTCATGGCGGGTCCCATCCGTCGCAAAGCCGGTGCCTGAATCGGTTCAGCAGCCTGCAGAGAACGACATCACGCCCTGGTTCACGGCGGCGGTGCCGCCCAGCACGCTGGTCGAGGTGCCGCGGATGTTGAAGGTGCTCACGAACAGGGCGTTCTGGCGCCCCACGTTCGCGTACTGGTTGCCGAGGATGGTGGCGGACGAGCACTGGATCTGCGTCGCGGTGATCGTCACCGCGCCGCCGACGATCGGCGGCAGGGAAAAGTCGGGCGCTCCCGGGGCGGGCGCGACGAGCGCCAGGAAGCCGGGTGCGAAGCGCCCGCTGTTGACGTTCAGGAAGTTGCCGATGGCCAGTTCCGCATTGGCGAAAGTCTCCTGGACCACCTGGTTCGCGCCGCCGATGCGCAGCTCCAGGATGGAGGTCCGCAGCATCGAGATCACCAGCAGCGTCATCACCGCGAGCATGATCAGGCCGACGATCAGCACGGCGCCATGCTGCCCGGCATGCCGCAGCTGCACACCCGTGTGCGTGTCCGGCCGGCCAGGGAATCGGTCCAGGGGCATCGAAGGAACCTCGTTGTTCGGGTTCATGTCGGGGTCATCCGGCGCGTCGCATCGCGACGTTGCGGACCTGGAAGGTCTGGTGGAACACGTGCCGCCGGTAGGCACAGTCGTTCTGCACCAGCGGTGAGCAGGTGAACGCCGGGAGGATCCCTGATGTCAGGTCGTAGCGCTTCGAGCTGTCGTCATGGCCGTTGATCGGCGTGGCCGAGCGCATCAGCACCGACACGCGCACGGTGACGACGTTCGGCCACTGCGCAGCCGTCGGGTTGGTTTCGTAGCGATCGGGCACGCCGTCCCACGAGCGCGTCGGATTGTTGTTGACCTCGTCGATGCCGTAGACGTAGCCGATGCGCTCGACGCCGGGAACGAGTGCCAGTTCGGTCATCGTGCGGCCGACCAGCTGCTGGCGTACCAGCGTGGGGATCGGCAAGCCGCCATCGTCGGTGGCTGCGCACGACGGCGGCGTGGCCGGGCGCGTGCAGGGGCGCAAGTAGTACACATGGGCCTGGTACTCGAACACCGGTGCGTCGACGACGGCACCGGCGGCGTTGGTGACGCGCGCAGTCTCGCCGACTGCCTTGAGCGCGGTGAAGCGTCCGGCACCGCCGCGAAAGACGATGCCGCGCGACGGATCTGCCTGCACGTAGAGGCGCTCGTTGTCGAAGATTGCGTCGCTGAGGTCGCCTGGCGTCGCGGGGTCGGCCACCTGCGATGCATTCGAACCGCGCACCACCAGGATCTGGTGGTTCGGGAAATCGAGGAAGTTGTCCGCGACGATGCAGGGGAAGATGCTGTTGATTGCGGCAGGGGTCAGCCCGATGCGGCCGAACAGCGGACTGCCCACCTGCAGCGCCCAGTTGGCGGTGGGCAGGTTGTTCGCGGATCCACAGTCGTTCAGGGTGTCGATCTCCTGGCCGCTGCCGGGCGCGAGTGACGGCAGGGCTATGCTGGTCGCGCCGCCGGGCGAGCCGTTCCAGCCATAGAACCCGGCCAGCCGCAGGCTGTCGCCGATGTAGCGCAGCGCTTCGACGCCGCCTTCCTGCATCCGGGCGAATTCGTCCTGGACCTTGAAGCCGCGCGAGGTGCCGGTCATCATCACCATCAGGCCGAGCGTCAGGAACAGTCCGACGGTCATGCCGACCAGCAGTTCGACCAGCGAGAGGCCGCTTGTGCGCCTGCCGCGCAGGCTGGCGGATGCCGCAGTCGGTCGGATCAGGGACACGGAATCTGCACGATCACGTCGAGGGTGACCACGCGGCGCAGCGCCTCGTTGCCATACAGGCCGGCACCGCAGGTGGAATTGGTCGGCGCCGTGCTCGGATCGCGTCCCTGCCAGGCGACGCTGATCGTGTAGCGCTGGCCGAAGAAGAATCGCCCTGCGGGCGTAGCCGGCGCCGCCGGACAGGCACCGATGGCCGCGCCGGTGGCTGCGATGCAGCCGTTCGCGCGCAGGATGCCACCGACGCGGGCGCCGCCGGCGACTTCCGATTCGCTCGCACCGGCGAGCGCACCGTCCCACAGCGCGATATCGTAGGCCACGGTATCGGCCGGGGTGCAGGTGCCGGCGCCGCAGTTGGTGATCGTGCCGTTGGCGATGTCGGCGAAGCGGGCGCCGGATCCGACTGGCGTGGCCAGCGGCGCAGCCGTTGCATAGCCGGCTGCCCGATCGCGATTGGACCGGATGCGCTCGGCGATGTCGGTGGCGTAGGAGAGCGCCTGCTGCCGCTGGAACCCCTCGAAGGATGCACGCTGCCCCTTTGCCATCAGCCCAGCCAGCCCGAGAAGGCCGAACATCAGTATCACCAGCGTTATCAGCACCTCCAGCAGCGTGAAGCCGCGGTTCAGCATGCCGGCGTGGCGTTGTTCTGGTTGACGGTGGTGACGCGGCCGACCAGACCGAACATCAGCACCCGGGTGCGCGAATTCGCGGGCCCGGTACTGTCGTCGGTGATCGTCATGCCGTCGTTGGCGCCGATTGCGGCGGTGCGCACGACCTGGCCGCGCGGGCCGAAAATGATCGTGTTCGCGAAGTCGGCGACCGGCGAGCAGATGCGGACCTGGCCGCCGACCGCCTGCTGGATCTTCAGCAGTTCGCCGGCGTCCATCGTGTTGTTCGCGTTGTTGTCGGTGAACATGCACCAGCCTTCGCGCCAGGTGGTGCCGGTCACCGTGCAGCCGGCAAAGCCGGCTCGAGCCATGATCACGCGACCGCTGTAGCGCACCGCCTCTGAGCGGGCCAGGGCGAAGTCGCCCACCATGTCGGAGGCGATCGAACGGACGCGCTGGTCGCGGACGAAGTCCTGGAAATTCGGCAGGCCGACTGCCAGCAGGATGCCGGCGATCGTCATCACCACCAGCAACTCGATCAGCGTGAATCCGGCACCTGCGCCGGCCTGCCGGCCGGTGCGGATGGAGCAAGGGGAGGCGGGGCGCGCGGTCGGGTTCATGGCACGGCTACCGATCCGACCATTGCAGGTCGACGCCTGCATCGAAGGCGCCGTTGGTATTCATGTCGCGCCAGCGCAGCCCGGTCGAGTCGATGCACAGGCCACCATCCGAGGCGGCGGCCATTGGGCCGCCGTTGCGCGGCTGCAGGCAGGCGATGTAGCCGGGCGGGGGGCCCGCGACCGCGGTGACGTTCGGCGCGTTGTAGCGCTGGTCGGAAGAGGTGCCCGGGTCGGGGAAGGCCATCGGCAGCTGGTTGGCGCCGTTGCCCAGCCCGCCGGTCGCATAGGCGCGGCGGTCGAGGAAGAACTGTTCCTGACGCTGGGCGAAATCCTGCAGCCACTGCTGGCCCTCCGATCGGAAGCCGCGGACCACGTAGTTGGTGTACGCCGGATAGGCGACTGCAGCCAGGATCATCGTGATCACCACGACGATCATCAGCTCGATCAGGGTGAAGCCGCGGGCACGCGCGCCTGCCGTCCGGGATGATCCGCCTGCGCGGATGCGGTGTCCGTGACGGCCAGTGGCCGGGAAAAAGGTCGGTCGGATCATCACTACCTCTTTGTGTTCAGCATGTTATCGATGACGGGCCCGCGCTTGCCAACGACGGCAGACAAGCGGTGCCCTTCGGCACCTGAGTGGTCCCCGGTGTGCGGTCCTGCCGTGCGCGAACCGTGGAAAATTGGCACTGCGGAGGGATTGCAGTCGCCGGAACGCAGGTTCCGCGCCCCGCCAGCTGTTTTCCGCAACACGATCGCGTATGGAGTAACGGTCAAGCCGGGGCCCACTTTAGCGGGCCTCGCCGGAGGCCGCCCGGGTGGCCTGCAACGCGGGACGGGACATCCGCCTGCCGCATTGATATCATTCGGCCCTCGGAAATGTCGCTGGCAGGCATTCGTGCTGATGTAGCTCAGTTGGTAGAGCAACTGATTCGTAATCAGTAGGTCGGAGGTTCGATTCCTCTCATCAGCACCATCCTGCGCCTGGATCGCGGCTGTCCCGCGCAGGTGCGACAGGCTGACGCTCCGGCGGGGAAGTTTTGCATCCTTGCCCCGTGATCCGCTACGCAGCGCTGCGCAGGCGATCTGCTAGAGTGCTGTCAAGTCTGCGCGCCACGCGTCGATAAGCGTTCACCTCACGAAGGGCGCCTCCTTCGTTTCCTGTCTGTCCGATCCACTTCGACGAATCCTTCCAACGTGGTAGCCCCGGGCGACATCGCCAACATCGCACTGCGCCGCATGGCGGACCTCGGCATCCCGCCGACGCCCGAGAACTTCGAGCGCTTCTACCGCGATACCGAGTCGACGCTGAAGCTCGCGGCGCCGCTGGCCGAAGCGTTCCGTGCACGCAGCGAGCTGGCCGCGCCCGAGGCAGCGCCGGTTTCCTGGGGCGCCGCGCTCGATCAGTTCGGGCTGCGGCTCGAACAGGCGACCGGTGCGCTCGCTACCCTGATCGAGCGCACCGGGCTGGCAGCCGCGCCTGCCGCGATGCCGGTGCCCTCCTCGCCGAGCCAGGTCGTGGCGCCCGTGTTCGCGCCGGCGCCGCTGCCTCAGGTAGCCGAGCGCCAGCCGGCGCCAGCCCAGTTGCCGCGCGAGGTGCGCACGCTGATCGAGCGCATGGATGCCGCGACCACCGAGATCCGCGACGCGCTCCAGGCCTCGCGCGCCGAACTGGGCGAGACGCGGGGCGAACTGAAGTCGATCCGCGACGAGTTGAACGAGGCGCGCGAAGCCGTGCAGCACGACCCGCTGACCGGCGTGCTTAACCGCCGCGGCATGGATATCGTGCTGCCGCGCGAAGTGGCACGTGCGCGGCGGGTGAATGCGCCCTTGTCGGTCGGCATGGTCGACCTCGACCACTTCAAGCACATCAACGACACGTTCGGCCACCAGGCTGGCGACCGGGTGCTGGTGCACATGGTCGAGCTGATGCGCTCGGTGCTGCGCGAGACGGACCTTATCGTCCGCTACGGCGGCGAGGAGTTCCTTGTTCTCCTGCCCGACACCGACATGCAGGGCGCCCGGCTGGTGCTCGATCGCCTGCAGGACATCGTCGTCAAGAGCCCGGTGATCCACGAGGGCCGGCGCATCTCGGTCGGGTTTTCGGCCGGCGTCGCGCAGTTCCGCGACGATGACAACGGTGCCACGCTGGTGCTGCGTGCCGATCGCGCATTGCAGAGCGCCAAGCGCGGCGGCCGCAGCCAGGTCGTGCTGGCCGAAGCCTGAGTGCAGGGCCGCCCCGCCGGCATCGCCGCCGTGGGACGGTGCTCGTCGGGGACGGGCGCCAGCTAGCGCGGGCGGGTGATGCCTGGCGTCTGCGCCACGTAGCGGCGGATGCCGTCCAGGATCGACTGGGCGATGCGCTCCTGCTGCGTCTCGTCCGCCAGCCGTTGTTCCTCGTCCGGGTTCGAGATGAACGCGGTCTCGACCAGTATGGACGGGATGTCCGGCGCCTTCAGCACCGCGAAGCCGGCCTGCTCGACCTGCTTGCGGTGCAGCCGGTTGATCCGCCCGAGTTCGGACAGCACGCTGCGGCCCAGCCGCAGGCTGTCGTTGATGGTCGCGGTCTGCGACAGGTCGAGCAGTGTCTGCTTCAGGATGGGATCGGACACGTTCAGGTTCACGCCGCCGATCAGGTCGGCCTCGTTCTCGCGCGAGGCGAGCCAGCGCGCAGCAGCGGAGGTCGCACCCGAAAGGGACAGTGCGTACACCGACGAGCCGCGCGCGGTCGGCTGCATCCAGGCATCTGCATGGATCGACACGAACAGATCCGCCTTCAATGCGCGCGCCTTCACCACGCGCATCTGCAGCGGCACGAAATAGTCGCCATCGCGCACCAGGTGTGCACGCATCCCGGGCTGGGCGTCGATCAGCCGCGCAAGGCGGCGTCCGATCGCCAGTACGACGTCCTTCTCGCGCAGCCCGGTCGGACCGATCGCGCCGGGGTCCTCGCCGCCATGTCCGGGGTCGATCGCGATCACCAGCGGACGTGTGCCCGGGGGCAGGCGGGTGTTGCGCGCGGATGGATCGGGTCCCTGGGACACGAACGCGCCGGGTGGTCCGCCGGCCGCAGCCCGAGGGGGCGTTGTCGCCGCATCCGTGCCGGGCGCAGCGGTACCGGCGCCAGCGGCCGCCGGCGGCACTCCGGCTGCGCCCGGCAGCGCCGCTGTACTGCCTGGCGCGGCTGCCGGGGCTGCAGGTGCAGCCGGTGCGGGCGACGGTGGTGAACCTGCGCCGGCGGCCGCCGCCTCCGGCGACCCTGCGACGCGCTGGCGCTCCAGGAAGGTTGCCACCGGATCCCGGGCATTGGCCGGGAACAGGTCGAGCACGATGCGATGGCCGAACTCGCCGATCGGCCTGAGCGCGAAAGCCTGGGGCGCGACTTCCGCCTTCACGTCGAACACGACCCGGACCACGTTCGGCTTGAACCGTCCGACCCTGGCCTGCCGGATCAGTGGATCGTCGGCGCCGACCGTGCTGCCGAGCTTCGCCAGCGCAGGTCCGATGTCGACGCCGTCCAGTTCGAGCACCACCCGGTCCGGGTCGCGCACCAGGAACAGCCGCCATGGAACCTCACGCGGTGCTTCGAACGTCACCCGGGTGGAGTCCGGACCCGGCCAGACGCGTACCGCGGTGACCTGCGCATGCGCGCCGGCGGCCGCCAGCGCCAGCACCAGGCAGGCGAGCAGCCAGTGCAGGTGCGCCCCCAGCCGGCCCAGCATCCTCATGCGCCCGGCTCCCCGTCCGTGGGCGCGGCCGTCAGCCGTGCGAGCAGGTCATCGCCCGGCACGCTGTACGACGAGAGCGTCGCCCGGCGAGCCTCGCCTTCGATCGCGATGTCGATGCGCAGGTCGGGCGGGGGCAGGCCAGGTGCCGCTCGCTCCGGCCACTCGATCAGCGACACCGTGTCGCCACCGAGGTATTCGTCGAAGCCGGCCTCGTCCCATTCGGCGGCACGGTCGAACCGGTACAGGTCGAGGTGGGCGAGCTGCAGCCCGCCGGCACTGTAGGGTTCGACCAGGGTGAATGTCGGGCTGCGGACGCGGCCGCGCTCGCCCAGGGCCCTCAGCAGTGCGCGCACCAGCGTCGTCTTGCCTGCGCCGAGCGGTCCTGAAAGATGGATCGACAGCCCGGGCACGAGCAGCCGGGCGAGCGAACCGCCGAGCGCAGCGGTTGCCGCATCGTCGGCGAGCGCGCGTGTTAACGTCGACGGCATCGCAGGGGGCGCGCGGTGCGTCCGGATGAATGATGTCGCCGAGGTGGCATTCGATGGCAGGGGCAGGTTCCGGCAATCACGAGGAGAAGCCCGAGGAGAAGCCCGAGGGCCTGGCGGCACTGGTGCGGTCGATCCGCGCATGGGCAGGTGAACTGGGCTTCCAGCACACCGGCATCGCCGCGCTGGACCTGTCCGCAGCAGGGCCGCGCCTGCTCGAGTGGCTTGAGCAGGGCTTCCATGGCGAACTCGATTATATGGCACGCCATGCGGCGCTCCGTCTCGATCCGCAGAAGCTGGTGCCCGGTGCGGTGCGCTCGATCAGCGTGCGCATGAACTACTGGCCGGCCACGGCCAGGGACGCGCACGAGGTGCTGGGCGATGCCTCGCTCGCCTATGTCTCGCGCTATGCACTCGGCCGCGATTACCACAAGGTGCTGCGCGGCCGTCTGGCGAAACTGGCCGAGCGCATCGCGCAGGCCGCGGGCCCGCATGGCTGCCGGGTGTTCACCGACAGCGCCCCGGTGATGGAGGTTGAACTGGCCAGCGGCGCCGGGCTGGGCTGGCGCGGCAAGCACACCCTGCTGCTCGACCGGGAGCACGGTTCCTGGTTCTTCCTCGGCGAGATCCTCACCGACCTGCCCCTGCCGGTGGATGCGCCGGCCAGCGCCCATTGCGGCACCTGCACACGCTGTATCGACGTCTGCCCGACCGGTGCGATCGTCGCCCCGTACCGCCTGGATGCTCGCCGCTGCATCTCGTACCTCACGATCGAGTTGAAGGGTTCGATCCCGGAGCACCTGCGCGCAGCCATCGGCAACCGCGTGTATGGCTGCGACGACTGCCAGCTCTGCTGTCCGTGGAACCGCCATGCGAAGCCGGCCGTCGAGGATGCGTTCGCGGTGCGCCATGGGCTGGACCGCTCATCGCTGGTGGAACTGTTCGGATGGAGCGAAACGTCGTTCGACGAGCGGATGGCCGGCAGCGCGATCCGGCGTATCGGCTACGAACGCTGGTCGCGTAACCTGGCGGTCGGGCTGGGCAACGCGCCGACCACGCCGGAAGTCGTCGCCGCACTCCAGCGGCGAGCGGCCGATCCGTCCGCGCTGGTGCGCGAACACGTCGGCTGGGCGCTGTCCCGGCATGCAGCAGCCGGGACGTAGACGGCCCGGAGATCACCTGTCCGGCGTCGACACTCCGTGTCCCGCGTTCATTGCGCAGGGTGTCCGGGCGCATCGGGCCCGCCTTCGCCAGCGTCGTGCCAGAGGCGGTCGACCGCCTCGATCCAGTGTCTTACCGGCAGGTCGGAGCCGGACTGGAGATGGCCGAGACAGCCGATGTTCGCCGTGAGTATCGACAGCGGTGCGCCCGACTTGAGCGCATCGACCTTCCGGGCCAGCAGCGCCTGCGACAGCGCCGGCTGCAGGATCGAGTAGGTTCCTGCCGACCCGCAGCACAGGTGTGCGTCGGGCACCTCCGTCAGTTCCATGCCGAGCGCAGTGAGCATCGGCTCGACCACGCCGCGCAGCCGCAACGCGTGCTGCAGCGTGCACGGTGCATGGAAGGCGACGCGCTGGCCCGGCGCCGGCCGGGGCGGCAGGGCGGCACCCGGGCGGGACAGTTCGGCCGCGACGACCTCGGACAGGTCGCGCGACAGTGCCGTCACGCGGGCTGCACGCTGCGCATAGGCCGGGTCGTCGGCGAG